>NZ_JAKTIJ010000021.1:0-5006 GCF_027855275.1 Acinetobacter sp. AOR12_HL
AGAGGTGGTCCCACATGTTTGAACAACTAAAAGCTTATTTATAAGTGATACTCTGCTCTAGTTAAGCTACCTTATTTTGTTGTGGTAGCTGGTCATAGTAAAACTCATCTGGAGTCATTTTGTCCAGACTCGAATGAGGTCGTTTCAAATTATAAAATTCAAAATATGCGTTTAATTGCTTCTTCGCATCCAAAACATTGCTGTAGGCTTTGAGATACACCTCTTCATATTTAACGCTCCGCCATAATCGTTCAACCATCACATTATCAACCCATCGACCTTTACCATCCATGCTGATTTGGATGTCATTTGATTTCAATACATCAATAAATGCATCACTGGTAAACTGACTGCCTTGGTCTGTATTAAATATTTCAGGTCGACCATATTTTTCAATAGCTTCATTTAATGTTTCTATGCAAAATGTAACCTCCATACTAATCGATACTCTATGCGCAAGTACCTTGCGGCTATGCCAATCAATCACAGCACATAAATAAACAAAGCCTTTTGCCATAGGGATATACGTTATATCCGTAGACCACACTTGATTACTGCGCTGAATAGCCAATCCTTTGAGCAGATATGGATATTTGCGGTGAGCTTGATTAGCCTGGCTTAAATTTGGTTTGCAATATAACGCATTAATGCCCATTTTCTTCATTAAAGTACGTGTATGACGTCGTCCTATATGATGTCCTTGACGATTCAACAAATCACGCATCATACGGCTACCTGCAAAAGGGTATTGCATATGTAACTCATCCATACACCGCATCAGCTTCAGATCTGATGCACTCACAGGTTTTGGGCGATAGTAATAACAACCACGGGAGACTTTCAGCAGCTGAGCTTGCTTAGATACTGAAATCTGAAGTGAGTCATCGATTAACTTTTGTGGTTGAAGCGGCCCAGTTTCTTCAACACACCTTCTAAAAAATCAATTTCTAATGCCTGCTCACCGATTTTTGCATGTAGTTTTTTTAGATCGATGGGTGGTTCTGTTGGAGCTTTTGATTGATCGAAAGCTTGCGAGGAAGCTGAAATCAGTTGATTTTTCCAGTCGATAATTTGGTTTTGATGAACATCAAATTCAGCACTCAATTCAGCAAGTGTTTTTTCTGCTTTAATCGCAGCAAGTGCTACCTTAGCTTTAAAATCATTTGAATGATTTCTTCTTGGTCTACGTGCCATAAAATACTCCATATATTGATGTTTATAACATCATTTGGGGAGCAAAATATCACTTATAAGTGTTGTTCAAATTTCCTGATCCACCTCTAAAATATAAGCTTGGCAAAACAAATATTGAGCTCTTAAACTATCGGATATTGATATGATCATCATGACCTATATATTTACTCAATATAATCATCAAATAGTGCAATCAAGTTAACCTAATATAAAAGCTTATTTTCAATAAAAAACACATCATAATACCCCCTTGCCTTTTAACCACAAAAATATTGAAGTTATTATTTAGAAGCAATTAATAGAAAAATAAACAAATCTTTTTTAAACAAGCTACTAATAAAAATATCTCCATCGAAAATAAAGTATAAAAATTCAAAAACCATTTAATAAAGTATCAATAGAGTTAAAATACATATAGCTTACTTTTAATTTTAAAGAGGAATACAAGAAATAATTTCTTGTATTCCTGTTATAAGATTGGGAGAACCAAGTTGATAATTTCACCCATTTCTTTGGATCTATTAATTTAAGTTTCGACTTTACTTATTTGAGCTTAGCCATTTGGTCGAGTCACAATCGGGAAAATTGAATCTGGACGTTTAAACATTGCAAAGAATTTTCCAATTTTCAGTGGATTACCTTTGACTTTACTGTCTTTAGAAAGCAGGACTTTTACCCCTTCTATTTGACCTGTAATCATTTTTAGATATAAGGGCTTGGTTAAGGTTAATGTAGGGCAATCCAATGCCAAATCTTTACTTTCATCATAACGCTTAAACTGCATGACTGAGTTTTCAACCCATAATGAAAAATGCTCTTTGGTATCCGACAAAACCAGATTGATACACTGGTTTTCATTTTTTAAATTTTCCACATCTAAATTTGTCGCCATAGCTTCAAGAAATCTTTCAGTTGGTGTATGAATCAATAAATCACTCGGATCAGAAGTATTTTGTAGGGGTACATTATTTTGTAGCTCTTGAGCGCCCACCAAAAAGAAATTACGCCAAGTTGAAGCCTCAGCAGCATAGCCCAATTGACGATAAGTATTCGCCAATAAGTCTTTTGCTTGTTGGTTTTGAGGGTTATTCAACACAATATGTTTTAAAATCTCGGCAGCCCATCTATAGTCAGCTTGAGCGTAGGCATCCCGCGCATTTTTCAATGCATTGTTCTCCCCACCTGCTAACTCAATATATTTTTTTGCAACAGCTTTAGGGGGTAATGGATCTAAATTGGAAGGATGGGCATCGAACCATCCCATATAATATTGGTATACTGCTTTTACATTATGTTTTAGGGTTCCATAATAGCCATGAGCATATAGTTTTTGATCAAGTGCCGCTGGAAGCTTAATTTTTTCGGCAATTTCAGCGCCATTAAAACCAGAGTTCATATATCTCACCGTCTGATCATGCGTGAACTTATAAACATCTCGCTGGGTTTTAATAAAATCTTGAATATTGTCATTGCCCCAGACAGGCCAATGATGCTGTGCAATCAATACATCGGATGCTTTGGCATGCTGCATTGCTTGGTCTAGATAGCCCACCCATTTTAAGGCATCACGGACTTTAGCACCCCGAAGGGTATAAAGATTATGCATGGTATGAGATAGAATTTCTGCGCCGTTATAAAGTTTCAATGATGGGATAGAGAACGTTAATTCTGCTGGTGCTTCTGAACCCGGCACGTTATAAAACACAAAATCCAAGCCATCAACCGTCATTTTCTGTTCTGGTTGAGTGATCAGTTGTGTAGGCTCAAGGATGCCCATTTTTCCCACAGCAACAGCCTTACCTAAACCTGTATCCACCAATCCTTCCGCATTTTTAGGTAGAAAAGTTCCATACATATAAGTCGCACGACGTATCATGGCTGAACCTGCCATCACATTTTCACTGGTCGCTTCTTCCATAAAGCCTTTTGGCGCAATAATTGGAGTTTTTCTAGCGTTAATTTCTTCGCTAGAAAGAACGCCTAATGCACCACCAAAATGATCGATATGGCTATGGGTAAAGATAATGGCTGAAATTTTTTGCTCACCTAAATGCTGTCTAGCAAATTTAAGTGCTGCTTCAGCCGTTTCTTTAGAGGTTAATGTATCCACAATAATCCAGCCAGTATCACCCTGAATGATGGTCATATTTGCCAAATCAAAACCACGAATTTGCCAAACTCGATCTGTTACTTTAAATAGCCCAACATTGTTGTTTAATTTTGCTTGTCGCCATAGAGTGGGATTAACGGTATTTGGTGCTTGATCTTGTAAAAAACTAAATGCATCAAAATCCCAGATAACATTGCCTTTCTCACTTTTAATTTGACCTGTTGGCTTGGCAATAAAGCCCTTTTGAGCCTGATTAAACTCAGTCATATCCTCTAAGTTATACTTCGCCTTATATGTATTATTTGATTCAATGACCGCTTTTTCTACTACAGTATTTGCTGCAAAAACAGAAAATGGCAGAATAAGCATCAATGAAACTGTTAAAAACTTAATTTTCATCTTCTTTCCTTTTTTTAAATAAGAGGTGGTCCCACATGTTTGAACAACTAAAAGCTTATTTATAAGTGATACTCTGCTCTAGTTAAGCTACCTTATTTTGTTGTGGTAGCTGGTCATAGTAAAACTCATCTGGAGTCATTTTGTCCAGACTCGAATGAGGTCGTTTCAAATTATAAAATTCAAAATATGCGTTTAATTGCTTCTTCGCATCCAAAACATTGCTGTAGGCTTTGAGATACACCTCTTCATATTTAACGCTCCGCCATAATCGTTCAACCATCACATTATCAACCCATCGACCTTTACCATCCATGCTGATTTGGATGTCATTTGATTTCAATACATCAATAAATGCATCACTGGTAAACTGACTGCCTTGGTCTGTATTAAATATTTCAGGTCGACCATATTTTTCAATAGCTTCATTTAATGTTTCTATGCAAAATGTAACCTCCATACTAATCGATACTCTATGCGCAAGTACCTTGCGGCTATGCCAATCAATCACAGCACATAAATAAACAAAGCCTTTTGCCATAGGGATATACGTTATATCCGTAGACCACACTTGATTACTGCGCTGAATAGCCAATCCTTTGAGCAGATATGGATATTTGCGGTGAGCTTGATTAGCCTGGCTTAAATTTGGTTTGCAATATAACGCATTAATGCCCATTTTCTTCATTAAAGTACGTGTATGACGTCGTCCTATATGATGTCCTTGACGATTCAACAAATCACGCATCATACGGCTACCTGCAAAAGGGTATTGCATATGTAACTCATCCATACACCGCATCAGCTTCAGATCTGATGCACTCACAGGTTTTGGGCGATAGTAATAACAACCACGGGAGACTTTCAGCAGCTGAGCTTGCTTAGATACTGAAATCTGAAGTGAGTCATCGATTAACTTTTGTGGTTGAAGCGGCCCAGTTTCTTCAACACACCTTCTAAAAAATCAATTTCTAATGCCTGCTCACCGATTTTTGCATGTAGTTTTTTTAGATCGATGGGTGGTTCTGTTGGAGCTTTTGATTGATCGAAAGCTTGCGAGGAAGCTGAAATCAGTTGATTTTTCCAGTCGATAATTTGGTTTTGATGAACATCAAATTCAGCACTCAATTCAGCAAGTGTTTTTTCTGCTTTAATCGCAGCAAGTGCTACCTTAGCTTTAAAATCATTTGAATGATTTCTTCTTGGTCTACGTGCCATAAAATACTCCATATATTGATGTTTATAACATCATTTGGGGAGCAAAATATCACTTATAAGTGTTGTTCAAATTTCCTGATCCACCTCT
>NZ_JAKTIJ010000022.1:0-260167 GCF_027855275.1 Acinetobacter sp. AOR12_HL
AGAGGTGGTCCCACATGTTTGAACAACTAAAAGCTTATTTATAAGTGATACTCTGCTCTAGTTAAGCTACCTTATTTTGTTGTGGTAGCTGGTCATAGTAAAACTCATCTGGAGTCATTTTGTCCAGACTCGAATGAGGTCGTTTCAAATTATAAAATTCAAAATATGCGTTTAATTGCTTCTTCGCATCCAAAACATTGCTGTAGGCTTTGAGATACACCTCTTCATATTTAACGCTCCGCCATAATCGTTCAACCATCACATTATCAACCCATCGACCTTTACCATCCATGCTGATTTGGATGTCATTTGATTTCAATACATCAATAAATGCATCACTGGTAAACTGACTGCCTTGGTCTGTATTAAATATTTCAGGTCGACCATATTTTTCAATAGCTTCATTTAATGTTTCTATGCAAAATGTAACCTCCATACTAATCGATACTCTATGCGCAAGTACCTTGCGGCTATGCCAATCAATCACAGCACATAAATAAACAAAGCCTTTTGCCATAGGGATATACGTTATATCCGTAGACCACACTTGATTACTGCGCTGAATAGCCAATCCTTTGAGCAGATATGGATATTTGCGGTGAGCTTGATTAGCCTGGCTTAAATTTGGTTTGCAATATAACGCATTAATGCCCATTTTCTTCATTAAAGTACGTGTATGACGTCGTCCTATATGATGTCCTTGACGATTCAACAAATCACGCATCATACGGCTACCTGCAAAAGGGTATTGCATATGTAACTCATCCATACACCGCATCAGCTTCAGATCTGATGCACTCACAGGTTTTGGGCGATAGTAATAACAACCACGGGAGACTTTCAGCAGCTGAGCTTGCTTAGATACTGAAATCTGAAGTGAGTCATCGATTAACTTTTGTGGTTGAAGCGGCCCAGTTTCTTCAACACACCTTCTAAAAAATCAATTTCTAATGCCTGCTCACCGATTTTTGCATGTAGTTTTTTTAGATCGATGGGTGGTTCTGTTGGAGCTTTTGATTGATCGAAAGCTTGCGAGGAAGCTGAAATCAGTTGATTTTTCCAGTCGATAATTTGGTTTTGATGAACATCAAATTCAGCACTCAATTCAGCAAGTGTTTTTTCTGCTTTAATCGCAGCAAGTGCTACCTTAGCTTTAAAATCATTTGAATGATTTCTTCTTGGTCTACGTGCCATAAAATACTCCATATATTGATGTTTATAACATCATTTGGGGAGCAAAATATCACTTATAAGTGTTGTTCAAATTTCCTGATCCACCTCTAATTAAAGATGCTTCTATAAAGTATAAAAATATTTCGATGAGTTGGGCTTATATTTATCTAGATCAAGATAAGAAATTAATAGGTATTGAAAATGCAATATTGGAAGAAGATTTAAGAATAGGCAATATTAAATACCCTAAAGGCACAGAGTTTAATTTATTAGTTCGTCCTTTAACCAAACAGGAAGCATGGCTGTTCATTCCTCCTGAAAAAGTAAATGCAATCGATGCAAAGGGAAAAATCTATACCTATCAACAAGCAATACTCCAACGCCCAAATGGGGCAGTAAAACAAGTTTTCGATATATCTGATCCTAATCTTATGATGAGAACGATGAATAGGCTCCATTAGCCATGTGTGGAATGAAGAAAAGCTATTGTACGCTTTTTCGTACATACATTCGGGAAATTGGCGCTTTTCTATGACCTCAAGAATTGCCTATGATGAACTCATCAGGAACAGGAAGTTCCGAAACGTAAAACAACAATAAGAAGTTTAAGCATCAGGACGTGAGGTATTGCAGGAAGTGTACCTAGTAATGAAATACGAAAAAAGCCCAACAGGATGTTGGGCTTTTTCATTTTTAAATTATTAATATTTAAGATTTTCTACTGTTTATTAACATACTTATTCTTCGATGAGTATATTTGAAACTCTAAAGCGGTATTGTGAGTATTAGATATATGTCCAAATATATAATCATCTTTGTTTTGAAAAAAAATATCAAAACTCTTACTCATTAATTTGTCATGTTGACTTTGCTTTCTGAAAATCAGTGATAGTTGTTTAATATAGTAATTCATCCAGTCAGCTTTATTTGAAAAAGCTGAATAGTCTTTAAGTTCTGCATATAATGATTGTAGATTACTTACGATCACATCAATGTTGGGATGGACAAGCCAAATAATAATTTCATTAGGTTCTATGGAGTAGAAAAATAATCTTGTTGGGGCGAAAATTTTTCAATTTTATAGAGTTGTGCTCCCTTGTCATTAGAGCTTGAACATAGCAGTTTACTATTCTCTACTTGATAGAGACCATTTCCAATTTCTGACTCTCTAATAATTCTAGAAATAAGTAAGTAATTGGGCAGATCTTCTATTGAGGGAGTGGGCAGATTTTTAAAAAGTTTAACAGCCCGGCTTATAACTCGATATTCACCAGATCCAGTAATTATACCATTTTGCCATGAATGCATTTTCAAGATTTTTTCAGTTGAAAATTTAATTATTCCATTTTTTTGTTGGCTAACTTTTTTGTTATCGGATGCAACAATAATGCTATCGTTTAGTTGAATAGCAACAATAAAGGTCATGTATAAATAAGTTAAACAGTTTAAAATATTAACTTAATTATAGATTAGTTTTCATAAAATAATAGGTAAATCATGGCTGGTGGTTCACAAATCATTATTAATAAGAGTGGTATTACGGTTATTACACCCGCAAAGTTCGAAGTAAAAGCGGTTCAGCATATTTTTAAAGGTGGTGCAGAAGTTGGAGTAAATCTTCAAGGTTTACCTGCTTATGAAAAGTATGATGAAAAGTTTAATCTATTCCTCCCTTCTGGTAAGCCTTTAACTAATGTGGGATATAACATCCAATCTAATAATCAAAATTTTATGGCAAATACCGACTTAAAAGGAAAAACTAAAAGGATTAACACTAAAGAAGCTGAGCAACTTGATGTGGATTTAAATTGGTTGAATTTTGAACCTGACGAAAATGACCCTGTGAAATAACTATTTCTTATTCATCATTTAAAAGGATAAATTTTAAAATGGCTGGTTCTCTTGATTGGTCTAGTACAACAAATAATATAGAAAATAGTTGTAAATCAGTAAATTGTGATTGTACTACGATATGGGAATATTACCAACAGATGGCAATGACCCTATTATCTAATAAAAAGATAATCAAAATTACCGTATAGAACCTGGTTATGAAGCACGTGCTAGACGAATTGCATCGATCTACGCTCGTATTTATTTAGAAATGTTTCCTTTTACATCTAATCAATCTGTTACTGCTGCAACCTATAGTGGGCGTTTCTATTGGATGGGTTTAGGAGCTTTTGCATCAAAAACGGTTGCTGCCGTATTTGATCATATTGTTTCTAAGACTGGGTCAAATGCAGATGCTTTAATTAAATCGATTAGTTCTGATCATTATAATTTAGATAGTTTTGGGGTATCAGGTATTCATACCTTTGCAAAAGGTAATTTATGGCTCTATATGGATATTAGTGTTTGGCATTTTGTTTGGGCCAAGTCTTCTGAAGATTTTAAGATTTGCATAAACAACAGAGATACAACAACTTATAAAAAAGTTAAAAGCTCCTTATATAATTTTCCATGGTCTAGTTGTTTAACAACAATTAATAATCTTAAAGCGACAGACGAAATTCGTAATGCTTTTAGAATATTACCTGATATAGAAAAAATATTTAAAACGAATACAAATAAGAATAATAAATTCAAGAAAGCATCTAATCTTTTATTAGAACATCTTTTGCAAATTGCCAATCAAGAACAAATCAATATTTTACAAAAAATAGTATGGAATGATCCTATTGTGCGAAATGGAGCAGATGTTCAACGTAAGGCTGGAATTCCAAAGGCTGAATTAATTCTCTCCAGTGAATATGATGGAACAATAAAAAAATACATGCTGTCCGTGGCAATGTTTATTCTTATGAAACTGAATTTGGAAAAAAGATTAAGTCGTTACCCGAATCTCCAATCAGCACACCGCCGAATGGCACCAAAGTTGAGAACCAAGATAGTCGTATGCGTTGGATTAATTTAGCAGCTCAAAAATATCATCGTTTAATGTTGAGTGATGTTGGACGACCTTATTTAGAAAAAGAGTTACGCACAATTGCAGGTTGGAATACCAGTAAATGGGATGATGGTCTAAGTCAATTCGATAAGTTATTTATTAAAATAGGAAAAGAGTCAAATGATGGAAAAGGTGGTTAGTTATATATTCCTAATTTTTATTTTTTTAAATTTACAGGCTTGTCATGCCCAGCAAAAGGAACAAAAAATGTCTTCTCAACCTGAACTTTACACATTGAATTTTGGTATAGAAGGTGAAAAAAAGTTTAAATCTTATATGCAAACGGATGTAGACCAGCAACCAGCGGGAATGTCTTTTTTCGACTTCACTTGGGAACCTCCGCATTTAGCAAATATAAAAATAGACTTAGGTGAACATAGTTTTGTTATTAAAAATGCATTTTCAGCAATGGGAACACGGATTGACTATGCACAGCAAAATGAAGGTATCCAAATTATTGATGTGACAGCAGGCTTGAATAAAGAAGAGTTTGTTAGTGAGGAGCAGGCTTATAACGCTTACAAGGAATTATTTGAACAGTTACAAAATGCAGGATGGAAAGCATACTTTTATCCATCAGATACTCGTTTTAATAAAAAAGATAATCTTAAAGTTATGCAAGAAGATGGAGTTATTATTGATCCTTATAATTTCTTAACTTTAAAACAATGGAAAGAATATTTTGATAGTAGATCTATAGTGGTAATTAGATTTTATACAAAGGGTATATTAACAGAATTAAGTATGTCTAGAACAAAATCTAAAGAAGATCAAAAACAGTATTTATTAAGATTTTCTGTACAAACAATTAGATACGTAACAAAAAACTCAATTGAAAATGGGTATAAATTAACAGGACCTGAGTTAAAAAGTGCTTACGATGAAATGGTATTAGTAGATCAAAAGGAAAGAAGGAAAGCTGAAATTAAAGCCAAAAAAGAAGGTTTCCATATTGATGAGTCATATCAGGACCCTGATGTTTGGCAGTATATAAAATAATCAGTTTACTGAATTTAAATCTATAAAACTAAACTCTGGATTTTCTAGTTGATGAAAAAAATAGTTATTTATTTCTTTTTATTTTTTATTCTTTTAAATTTACAAGGATGTAATGCTGAGAGAAACAATAAAAAAGTATTTTCTCAACCTGAACTTTACACATTGAATTTTGGTGTAGAGGGTGAAAAAAAGTTTAAATCTTATATGCAAACAGGTGTAGACCAGCAACCAGCGGGGATGTCTTTTTTTGACCTTACGTGGGAACCTCCGCATTTAGCAAATATAAAAATAGATTTAGGTGAACATAGTTTTGTTATTAAAAATGCATTTTCAGCAATGGGTACGCGAATTGATTATGCACAGCAAAATGAAGGTATCCAGATTATTGATGTAACTGCAGGGTTAAATAAGGAAGAGTTTGTTAGTCAAGAACAGGCTTATATGGCGTATAAGGAGCTATTTAGTCAGCTAGAAAAAGCCGGATGGAAGCAGTATTTTTTCCCAGGGTTATCCCGAATTTCAAAAAAAAATAACATGAAGGTTATGATTGAGGATGGTCTTATTATAGACCCGTATAATTTTTTAACACTTACAGAGTGGAGTGATTTTTTTAATAACATCCCAACTGTTACTACTCGATTATATGCTAATGGTGTATTAATAGAGTTAAGTATAGATAAAACAAAATCAGAAAATAATAAAAAACAATATATGCTAAGATTTGCAGTACAAACAATTAGATACGTAACAAAAAACTCAATTGAAAATGGGTATAAATTAACAGGACCTGAGTTAAAAAGTGTTTTCGATGAAATGGTATTAGTAGATCAAAAAGAAAGAAGGAAAGCTGAAATTAAAGCCAAAAAAGAAGGTTTCCATATTGATGAGTCATATCAGGACCCTGATGTCTGGCAATATATAAAATAATCGGATTACTGAATTTAAATCTATAAAACTAAACTCTGGATTTTCTAATTGATGAAAAAAATAGTTAGTTATTTCTTTTTGCTTTTTATTTTTTTAAATTTGCAGGCCTGTCATGCTCAGCAAAAGGAACAAAAAATGTCTTCTCAATCTGAACTTTACACATTGAATTTTGGTATAGAGGGTGAAAAAAAGTTCAAATCGTATATACAAACAGATGTAGACCAACAACCAGCAGGAATGTCTTTTTTTGACCTCACTTGGGATCCTCCGCATTTAGCAAATATAAAAATAGATTTAGCTGAAAATAGTTTTATTATCAAGAATGTATTTTCAGCAATGGGAACACGGATTGACTACGCACAGCAAAACGAAGGTATCCAAATTATTGATATAACAGCAGGATTAAATAAAGAAGAGTTTGTTAGTCAAGAGCAGGCTTATATGGCTTATAAGGGGTTATTGGGTGAGCTACAAAAAGCAGGGTGGCAACAATATTTCTATCCTTCAGATGCTCGTTTTGATAAAACAGATAATTTAAAGAGAATTAAAAAAAATAATACTGTAATAGATCCCTTTAATCTATTAACTCAAGCCGAATGGAGAGAGCATTTTAAATCTTCTACCTCACTCTATTTTAATTTATATAAAAATGGTGTTTTAACTGAACTAAATTTAGAGAAAACTAGTAAAAAAGAGTTAAAGGCTGAAAAGAATGAACAGTTTATGTTAAGGTTTTCGATTCAATCAATTAGATACGTAACAAAAAATTTAATTGAAAATGGATATAAGTTAACAGGGATCGACTTAAAAAGAGCTTTCGATGAAATGGTATTAGTAGATCAAAAAGAAAGAAGGAAAGCTGAAATTAAAGCCAAAAAAGAAGGTTTCCATATTGATGAGTCATATCAGGACCCTGATGTTTGGCAGTATGTAAAATAATCAGATTGCTGAATTTAAATCTATAAAACTAAACTCTGGATTTTCTAGTTGATGAAAAAAATAGTTAGTTATTTCTTTTTATTTTTTATTCTTTTAAATTTACAAGGATGTAATGCTGAGAGAAACGATAAAAAAGTATTTTCTCAACCTGAACTTTATATATTGAATTTTGGTATAGAGGGTGAAAAAAAGTTCAAATCGTATATGCAAACAGGTGTAGACCAACAACCAGCTAGAATGTCTTTTTTCGACCTGACGTGGAAACCCCCGCATTTAGCAAATATAAAAATAGATTTAGGTGAACATAGTTTTGTTATCAAGAATGCATTTTCAGCAATGGGTACGCGAATTGACTATGCACAGCAAAATGAAGGTATCCAAATTATTGATGTGACTGCGGGTTTAAATAAGGAAGAGTTTGTTAGTCAAGAACAGGCTTATATGGCCTATAAAGAGCTATTTGGTCAGCTACAAAAAGCAGGATGGGAACAGTATTTTTATCCAAATACTTCTCGAATTGCGAAACAAGATAATATTAAGTCTATGATTGAAGATGGCCTTATTATAGACCCGTATAATTTTTTAACACTTACAGAGTGGACTGATTTTTTTAATAAAAAACCAACAGTAGCAGTGTGCTTATATAATCACGGTATATTTTTAGAAATGAGTATAGATAAAACAAAATCAGAAAACGATAAAAAACAATATATGCTTAGATATTCTATGGAAACGATTCGTTATAATACTAAAAATTCAATTAAGGATGGTTATAAATTGTCAGGTCAGGAACTAAAAACTGCCTTTAATGAAAGAATGAAATACAATGAAAAACAAAGAGCTAAGGTTGAAAATCAAGCTAAAAAGGAAGGTTTCCATATTGATGAGTCATATCAGGACCCTGATGTTTGGCAGTATGTAAAATAAATTAAGTTAAATTAAATTAAATACCTAACCCTTTTTAAACTTAAGTTACTATCTATTTTAGAACTGTTATAGAGATAATATTGCTATAGCAGTTTTTATTTTTAGATAAAATTTTGCATTACAAAACCTACAGACAACAAAAAACCCCATAAATCAAATATTCATGAGGTTTAATGATGGTGCCGGCACACGGATTCGAACTGTGGACCTACTGATTACAAGTCAGTTGCTCTACCAACTGAGCTATGCCGGCGATGTGGAGTGAATTTTACAGTTTCTTAAAAAAAATACAAGCCAAAAAATGAGCATTTAAATTTTTTCATATGATTTTTAAATGCTCATCGGGTTTGGTCTAAAAAGTTAGGGTTTTACTACATTAATGTGCTTTGGCATGTGAAGTATAAACCGCTAAAAATATTCCAATTAAAGACAAGACCACGGTTAAACCGACAATTGCACTCCAACCACCGTGTAACCAGAACCAACCGCCCGCCGAGCCGACAATACTTGAACCCATATAGTAAAACAGTAAGTACAGCGAACTGGCATGGGCTTTAGCTTGTTTACTTTCAGCACCTACAGAACTACTCGTAAGTGAGTGGGTAATAAAGAAGCCTGTGGTAATAAATGCGATGCCAATGATAATGCCGAAAAGAGAGCTGAGCAGGGTCATGAGACTACCCACGATCATAAGCGCAAAGCCACTCATCATCATGGTTTTCTTGCCGAAGCGATCGGCTAAGCTACCTGCCAGCGATGAAGACACCATGCCAAAGCTATACGACAAGAAAATAAGGCTAATTTGCGTCTGACTGAGTGAATAAGGCGCTCCACTTAAACGGAAAGTGGCATAGTTAAACAGGGTGACGAAAACACTGGTGAGCAAGAAACCAATGGCAAACAGGCGTAATAATTTAGTATTGCTTAAATGAGCACGCCACATTTGCATGTGAAAGCCTAAATTCAGCCCTTTTTTCTGCACAAAATTACGCGATACGGGAAGTAATTTTAAAAATGCAATTGAGCAAATAAAACAGATTGCTCCAAGTAGGCCTAAGGCGGTGCGCCATGAAAAATATTCAACCAAAATACCCATACCGACACGGCCCATCATACCACCAAAGGCTGTCCCTGCAATATATAAACCCATGGTTTTACCGAGGTGTTCAGGTGCAATTTCTTCGGCAATCCAAGCCATAGTCACTGCGGGTACGCCACCAAGCAGTAAACCTTCTAACGCACGTGCTATGAGTAAACTGTGCCAGTTCGGTGTAAACATCGAGACAATATTTAAAATTGCGGCACATAGCATAGATGTAAAGATCACGCCGCGACGGCCAATCGCTTGTGAAAAGGCACTCGATAGCACAATTGAAATTGCTAAAAAGGCAGTCGTTAATGACAGTGCCAAAGAGCTACTCGCAGGACTAATCTGAAAGCTTTGGCTGAATGCAGGTAAGAGTGGCTGTACACAATAAATCAGAGAGAAGCTGGCAAAACCTACGAGGAATAAAGCAAATCCTGCATGTTTATAAGCTTTAGTCCCTTTGTGAATCCACTCACGGGAAAGAACAGACGTTGCCTCAGTGTTTAAGGTACTGGGTGTAGATGAAGAGTTCATATCATGACCATGACAGAAAAAAGAGCAGTGCCTAAAGGCATGCTGCATCGAGAAAATTCGATAAATTAAAATTAGCAATTTAGAAGGTATTTTTCTAATATATTTAATAATGGGACACGATATGTTTTATATATAACAATGGAACTCAGGCATATACGCTACTTTTTGGCAGTAGCAGAAGAAAAAAACTTTACCAAAGCTGCGCAGCGCTTAAACATGAGTCAGCCGCCTTTAAGCATGCAAATACGAGACTTAGAAGAAGAACTCGGTGCAGATTTATTTATTCGTTCGCCTCATGGGGTGGAGCTGACCGAAGCTGGGCTTGCCTTTTTAAATGCAATTCAGCCAGTACAGCAGCGTGTAGAAGATGCAGCAAACCTTGTTAAACAAGTGGCAAATGGCGAAGTGGGTCAATTACGGTTAGGCTTTACAGGTACTTCAATGTTGAACCCTTTAATTCCTAAATGCGTTCGCTATTTCCAGCAGCAATACCCAAAAGTAAATTTAAAGCTTGAAGAAGCCAATACCTTACTACTCATCGATTTATTGCTTGAAGACCGTTTAGATGTCGCAATTATTCGTTCGCCACGCAATATGCCGGACAGTCTTATACTTCAAGAATTATTAGCTGAGCCGCTCATTGCTGCTTTACCTTCCGAGTCTTTTAATCTGGACGATGTATCACAAGAAATTGATTTAACTGCGCTGCGAGAGCTTGATTTTATTGTCTCGCCACCTTCAGTGAGTGCAGGGCTTTTTGATGCGATTAAACAGGCCTGTCATGAGCGTGGCTTTGAACCGAAAATTGGACAAAATGCCCCGCAAATTGTATCAATTTTATCGTTGGTGTCTGCAAACTTAGGGGTGTCTTTGGTTCCCGAGTCGACCAAACAATTGCAAATACAAGGTGTGGCTTATCGCTCTTTGAAAGCACCTGTACCTACGGTGGGTTTAGGGCTTGCTTATAAAAAACATGCCCCTTCACAGATGGCGATTAACTTTGCCAGTGTGGTGCAAGTGGCTTGTCATCACGCCAACGAAATAAATGAAATCAGCTAGTTTGATTTCGGCGCTTTGTTCATTAAAAAGATGCCTGAAATAATGAAGATTGCACCATATAAAAACGATAAAGTCGGTTGTTCATGAATGAAAACCCAAGCCATAAGCGCTGCAAAAATGGGTTCTGAAAGCTCGGTCACTTGTACCTTTGCGGCACTCATATAAGACAACGCTTTAGTGGTACAGAAAAAGCCGAGTATGGTTGGTAGAACAGCTAAACCAATCAAACCTAAAATGATGTCACTATTAAAAGTAATGCTATGCAAATTTACTAAAAACGGAACCGCAAGATAAACGCTACCAAACAGCAGTAAGTATTTAGTCAGAAACAGCCCGCCATTTAATTTGAACTTTTTCACTAAAACCGAAAATAAGCCATAACCCGTACCGGCAATAGAAGCATTGATCAGCATTAAAAGGCTATTTTCACCTTTCCACGAAATAATGCTAATCCCCGCAACTGCCAATAATGTTCCAATAAGCGAATGAATGTAGATACTTTCTTTTAAAATGAACCTCCCAAAAAATAGGGCAGAGATGGCAGCCGAAGCCATGAGTACCACTACCACATTGGCCGCAGCACCGTGGTTATAGGCAATGGTCTCGAAAAAGAATAGCGAGAAAATTCCTAAAAAAGCACATATAGCAATTTGAGCAAAAACGCTGAGTTTACTTGGCGTGTTGCTAATAAAAGCAATCTTTTGGCTGACAGGCACTTTAAATAAAAACACACTTAAAAAGAAAAAGGCGATAATGGTTTTTAAAAAGGCAATGTCTTGCGGGTTTAAACCACTGTGCATGAGTAATTTACTAATTACACCAATAGATGCATTTAAAGCCGCTGCGCACAGTGCAAATAGGGTTCCAATAATTAAATTATTCACTCTTATAATTCTTCCTAATTTTTACGCATGCAGTCTACATTATTTTTTGGTTGAATATTCAATTAAAATAATCAGTTAAGGTTGAATATTGTCGACGGTTTATTCTGTATGGATTTAACTATTTTTATAAAAACCTAAACTCTTCTAATAGACTTTTGTTTCAAATAATTGTGATTTATAGCGCCAGCTCATATTATATAATTAGTTAATTATTAAAGAATTTTAAAAATGATTAAATCTATTATTTCAGGTTGCGCGGTTCTTACACTTTCAGCTTTAGCAGTGACTCATGCAGAGTTCTCTTTTGAACAAGAATTACAACAAGGCTGTAATAAAGTGAAGCAATACGCGAGTTTAGGTAAGAAAAACTACGACCAAAAACAATATAAAAAAGCGCTCGAAAACTTCCAAAGCCAAGCCTCTTGGACTGCATTTTGTAAAGCCAATGAAGATGAAACCACAGTTAAATTTACCGACCGAGATATTGAAGTTGCCAACAATAATGTGGGCTTAGCCTACGCCAAATTGGGTCAGCCACTGTGGGCGAGAGCATGGTTTATGCTCGATGAAAAATCAAAGTCGAGCCTGTTTAACCTTCAACAGTTACCAGTCCCTAAAGCATCAAATGACCTGTCGGGTGAATACGTCCGTTACTCAGGTTTTGGTGAGTGGGATCACATCACGGTAACTCGTAAGCAGGGCCAGTATGCAATTGGCTATTCAGGTGTTTATATGGGTTTACGAAGCTTAATTTATGGCCCAAACATGGGTGAGTTTGACACCAAAATGCCGGCCAATGCCAAGCAAACCATTTATAAAGATCAAGATTGCCATATTCAGCTCGATTTTAGAACCAATGCGAAATTAGGAAATTATATTCAGGTTAAACAAAGCGAAGGTGAGTCGGGGTGTGGCTTTGGACATAACGTTTATGCCGATGGAACGTATTTAAAAGTTGAGTCTGGAAAATAAGATTAAACATATAGGAACACAATAATGAAAAATATATTTGCACCTTTACTACTTGTTTCTACGTTTATTTTTTCTGCTCACATTTATGCAGAGCCGACTAGTACCTGTAAGGAAGTGAAATTCCAAAAGGCCGATCAGGCTTGGAGTGGGCACTATTATTTACATGGTGTGATGGAGGTCGGTTCGGAACTTTTACTTCAACCAGACGGCAAGTTTCAATGGATGCTGGCTGTGGGTGCTTTAGACCAATATGCCGAAGGCACATGGTGGAAAAACGGTGACTGTATTGGCTTAAAACCAGAGGCTAAATTTAAAAAGGATTTAAGTATTTTTCCTGAAAGCCTAACGATTTCTGACAAGTCCTTAGACGCGACTTGGGACGGTGGACGCCAGCAAGGCACATATAGCAAAGACTAAACTAAAAAGTCCGATACTGAATCGGACTTTTTTTATGGTTTATATTTTAGTGGTTGACCGCAGCAAGTTGCTGAGCGTTATAGCGTGCGCCCATGTTTGGGTATCTCGCAATAATCGCTTCAATTTCTGCTAAATCTGCTGCTGTTAAATGAAGGTCTACAGCACCCGCATTTTCCACAAGTCGCTCAATTTTACGTGTACCCGGAATTGGAATAATGTCGTCACCTTGCGCCAAAATCCAAGCCAAAGCCAGTTGAGCCGCTGTCGCATTTTTGCTTTGAGCAAACTCGCTAAATGCTTGCGCTAGGCTTTGGTTATTTTTCCAGTTATCGCCCTGATAACGTGGTAACTGGCGACGGAAATCATTTTCGTCGAGGTTATTTACATCAAGCGTATTGGTAATTAAACCACGCGATAAAGGTGAATACGGCACAAGGCTAATGCCTAACTCACGAATGGTTTGCAAATGGGTTTGCTCAAACTCACGGGTAAGCAATGAATATTCATGTTGAACCGCTGCAATCGGGTGAATCGCATGTGCTTTACGAATAGTTTCAGCCGACGCTTCACTCAGCCCTAAATAACGCACTTTACCTTGTTTGACCAAATCAGCCATTGCGCCAATGGTATCTTCAACCGGAACATTCGGGTCTATGCGGTGCGCATAATACAAATCGATCACGTCTGTATTTAAGCGTCTTAAACTGTTTTCGACCGCGACTTTAATCCACTCAGGTGAGCCGTCGATATAAGACTCTAAAGAGTTTTTCGGGTTAAGGTTATCTTCTTTATAACGAAAGCCAAATTTGGTTGCCAAAAACACTTTGTCACGGTGTTTTTCTAAAACTTTTGAGAGCAAAACTTCGTTTGCGCCGTTGCCGTACATGTCGGCGGTGTCCCAAAAGTTAATCCCGAGGTCTAAGGCCTTTTCTAGAGTTGCAATGCTTTGTGTGTCGTCTGAGGCACCATAGGCAAAGCTCATTCCCATGCAACCTAAACCAAGTGCTGATACTTTTTCGCCTGTTTGTCCTAAAGTTCTATATTTCATTTTTCACACTCTTTTTGCAAAATCACTTGAGTAGAAAAACTATAAAATGCTTTGGCTCAAACTGACGTATAACATTCAAACCAATAATTATAAAATTCAAACAATCTGTTTTTAGGCTACACAGTCTTCACGGAATTTTTTAGGCGAAAAACCCGTATTTTTCTTAAAGAAGTTGGTGAAATACGCTGAATATTCAAAGCCTAAGCTATAGGCAATTTCGGAAATATTCCAACTGGTGTGTTGTAGCAGCGCTTTGGCTTCTTGCGTAATGCGCGAGCTAATATGCTCAGACGTAGTTTTACCTGTGGCTTCTTTTACAGCTCGGTTTAAATGGTTCACATGCACAGACAAGCCATAGGCAAAGTCATTTGCAGTTTTGAGTTTAAGCTGAAAATGTGGCGAGTCGATGGGAAATTGGCGCTCTAATAATTCAAAGAATAAATGGCAAATGCGCACCGAAGCATTACTATGTTTTTCAAACTGTTGGGTCGGTTGCATTTTCATGGCTTCATGCACAATCAGATGCAAATAATTTCTTAAAACATTGTATTTATGAATATAGTCTGAATTTATTTCATTCATCATCTTTTTGAAAATAAATGAAATTTCTTCAACTTGTTGATCGTTTAAAAAATACAGCGGGTCGCCGTCGACTTTAAACAGTGGTGAGTCTTTTAAAAAGCTTTGTCGCGATTCTTGGTTTACAAACTCTTCGGTAAATAGACAAAACCAGCCTGCCTGTTCGGGCGAATTAATTTCCCATGCATAGGGCACCATTGGGTTTGAAAACAGTAAAGCAGGGCGGTCGACTCGTATCCAGCGGTTGGCATAGTGAAGTTCGCCTGTGCCTAAAACCAGTGAAATTTTATAATAATCGCGGCGGCTATAAGGCGTGAGGAACGAGCAGGCATCGCGTTGGAACACGTTAAAATGTCCAAACGAAGTCGATGGAACCGAGTAATCGCTATCTCTGGTTAAAGAAAAGCGGCGATAAAAATCATGTATGGTTTCCATGTCTTTGCCTGCATGCATTATCAATTTATTTAAAGTTATAAAATTCAAACTTTATTTACTGTAGCTTTTATTTATAGCGCGATCAATCTGTTCATTTAAACAGGTTTGAAAATGAATGATAAATTAACAATGAGAAAAATGAGCCAATAGAAATAAAAATATTTTATAAATTAATAATATATGAATATTGACACTTAAAAATTTGATAATTATTCTTTGTCTGCAACCGATTCTGCGGTAGAACGAAAAGGGGACACTTTCGGGTGTGCTGGTACTGTACCCAGCCTGCTAACCCCTTTTCGTTTTGCCATCATTTTACGATAGAGCGAAAAGGGTGACACCTTCGGGTGTATTGGGTTTTCCTTTGTGTACCATCTGCTAACCCCTTTTCGTTCTGTCACCATTCTACGGTAGAGTGATAAGAGGACACTTTCGAGTGTGCTGGTTCTGTATGGCCAGTCTGCTAACCTCTTTTCGTTCTGCCACCAATTTTACTATTATGATGATATCGTTAAATTTAAATTAAAGGTCTTTTTAGCTTAAATATCTAATTGAATAAACAACAATAATTATTTAACCAATTTCTATTCAACCTTACATTGACACCCAAAAACACGCGGATTATCCTTTGCCTGCTGGCCACATTGCCAGTCGATTTTGACAGATCGATATAACACACAAGACATCAAAAAGTTCTCTTTTTGGTGGCGAACTCGTTCGTCCCCCTTCGTAGCGGTAGGGCGAGGGAGGGACGCCTTGTGCGTGCTGATTCTTGTGTGTCAGTCTGTCAACCTTCTCTCGTTCTACCACCATCATTTGACAGTGATCAGGTAGAACTCCTTTACACACAAGGAGTCCGCACATGCGTACTATTTCAACTCTTTCATTGGCAACCTTCGCCAAAATCTTTGACTCTATACCCAACTGGTCTTTAAAACGGTTTAACCGACTTTAGGTTTTAAGCCATAGGTCATTACGACTAAAAAATCATAGCAACAATAAAACCCGAGATAGGCGAGCACACCATTTTTGTGCGGTTTTTGCATGCCTGTATTTAACGCTCAATTTAAGAGCGACGGCATTTCTATCTCTTTTATTTACAACAAAAAATTATTTTAAGCGATATACATGAAAAATTTAGAAGCTTCATTTAGAGCATTGCGAGTGCTCCACACGGCAAAAGATTTATTTAACCAATACGGGTTTCATAAGGTAGGGGTAGACCGAATTATTGCCGACTCCCAAATTCCCAAAGCAACCTTTTACAACTACTTCCATTCAAAAGAAAGGCTCATCCAGATGAGCTTAACTTTTCAAACAGACGGTTTAAAAGAAGAGGTATTTTCCACGATCTATTCGTATCGTGAACTGATGGTGTTCGATAAACTTAAGAGAATTTTCTTTTTACATGCTGACTCAGACGGGCTTTATCGTTTGCCTTTTACAGCAATTTTTGAAATAGAAAAGCATTATCCGTCGGCTTATAAAGTGGTGGTTGATTATCGGAACTGGCTTATTCAGGAAATTCACAAACTGCTTTCAACTGTAAAACCTGCCGCTACAGTTGAAGATGCGCATATGTTTTTGTTTGTGGTCGATGGCGCGATGGTGCAGCTTTTAGGCTCAAATCAAACTGATGAAAGGGAATATCTGATTGATTATTTTTTAAGTCGGGTTTAAGGGGGGAAGGCCTAGATTTAGGCCTTTTTAAAATTTAAAAATTTGAGTACTCAAGCATATATTTTATGGGGCTTAATCGCCTAAGGTAATTCTTAGTCTGTTTAATGCCCCCATTAAAGAAATACTTGCCGTTAAATCTACAATCTCTTTTTCACTAAAATGCTGAGCCAAACTTTCTCTGGTCGCTTCAATTTGTTTCGGGTCATTTAAAGAAGTAATTGCGGATGCAAACTCCAAAACGACTTTTTGTTTTTCAGAAAAGGCTTTTGAATGTTTATAACCCGGTATTTGGTCGATAACTTCTTGAGCTATGCCAAAGTCTCTTAATTCCTTGGAATGAAAAGCACAACAATACGCGCAACCATTGATTTGAGATACATACAACTCGGCTAAAGCAATCAGTTTTGGGTCTAAATCTGAAGATCTAATAGATGAATGAGCTGAATATAAATGCCCGATGGTTTTCTTTGAAATTTCTTTATATTCCACAGTAAATATCCGTGATGGGTTAGATAGAAGCATTATTTATAATTAGGTATAGGTTGTAAATTAGGCATTTTTTTGTTATGTAGGTATATTTATTATACTTAGTAATCATCTATGAAAGATAACATTTCAGGCTGTACAGTCGAAGAAGCCATGACGGTGTTAGGTGGCCGTTGGCGCATGCTCATTATTTCTTTTTTATTAGAAAGAACGATGCGTTTTAATGAGTTGCGCAGAGCAATCCCTAATATTTCACAAAGAATGCTGACTTTAGAACTACGTTTTTTAGAAGAAGAAGGATTTATTTTAAGAGAAGTCTATGCAGAAGTGCCTGTTAAGGTTGAATATTCTTTAACTGAGGAAGGCCGAAAATTAGAAAAATTAGTAGATGTATTAAAAGAAATTGGTGGATGGCTTAAATCGAGATAAAAAGAGAAGCGTATTTATGAAATTAAGTGGATTAAATCACCTGACTATTTCAGTAGCAAATGTTGATCGCAGTTTTAATTTTTATAAGGATGTTTTAGGTTTTACTCCTAAAGCCAAATGGAAAAAAGGTGCTTATTTAAGTCTTGGAGAATTATGGCTTTGCTTATCACTTGATGAGGTGAGCATAAGTTCAGACTATACCCATTACTGTCTTAGTATTAGTGAAGATAATATAGATGAATTCCGCCAGAAAATTAAAATGATGAACATTCCTGAGTGGAAAACTAA
This sequence comes from Acinetobacter sp. AOR12_HL, assembly GCF_027855275.1. Taxonomy (NCBI): domain Bacteria; kingdom Pseudomonadati; phylum Pseudomonadota; class Gammaproteobacteria; order Moraxellales; family Moraxellaceae; genus Acinetobacter; species Acinetobacter sp. AOR12_HL. The sequence continues at coordinate 17,814 of NZ_JAKTIJ010000022.1, forward strand.
TCAAAGCGAAGGGGAATCTATATATTTTTTAGATCCTGATGGACATAAGTTGGAGGTTCATGTAGGTAATCTATCTAGTCGTTTGGAGAGCTGCAAAAAAAAATCCCTATGAAGGAATGATTTTTTTTGATGAATAAGGATTAGAGTAATTTTAGCATTTAAAATTTATATTTTTTCAAAAAAGTATTTTGCTTGCTCCTTAAAGGAAATTTCTAATGAAGTATCAATTAATATTTATTTTCTCCATTATTTTTATACTTACAGGTTGCGGTAAAAAATATAAAATTACTCCTGAAGACTTGCCTGTTGCACATATTAATCAAGAATATCAACAAATTATTAAGATTTCTGGTGGGAAAGTTATTGATAAATACGCTGAATTAGAAACTAATATACCCGAAGACCTAGGCGTAACAGTTAAACCTGTTGATGACTTGGATGGATATAATGTTATACAAATCAAAGGAACCCCTAAGCACAAAGGAGAATATAGAATTCATATAAGAGCTGATTTCTATGCAGGTGGTGATGCTGAAATTGACAAGACATATAGCTTTATTGTCCAAGATTAAAAATTATCGCAGAGTCGGGAAATAGCAAAGTAGAGAAGTTATAATGACGGTAAAATTTAGACAATATTTCTTAATTTTAATTTTTGGATTATTACTTTCCGCTTGTCAGCCAGCCGCAAAACATAATGAAAGTTTAGATTCCCATCAGCAAGCCTACACTTTGCATATGGGTGAAAAAGGTATTCAAGATTTTTCAAAATATAGTGATAGCAATGTCGATAATCATCCAGCTGGCGTTAGCTTTAGAGAACTTCAATTTTCTCCTCCTAACTTAGGAAAAATAACTATAGAGAATGGTTCTAACACTTTATCGATTGAACATGTTTTCTCTGTTTTAGGAACTCAATATGATAAAAATGAAGGGATCCAAGTTTTAGATATTGATGCTGGCCTCACAAAAGAAGAATTTGCTACCCCAGAGCAGGTTTATCAAAGCTATGTAGCTTTAATGAAACGTATTAATCAGGCTGACTGGAAAAACTATTTCTTTACAGATGCTCCGCGTATTGCTAAAGAAGATAATATTAAGCATCTATCGAAAAGTCGTGATGTCATTGATCCTAGTTATATTTTTAGCTTTGAGGAGTGGAAAAATATAATAAACAACAGCCCAACAAAATCATTGGGTTATAGATTGTACGCTAATGGGATTATTTTAGATATCAGTTTAAAAAGAACAGCTAAGAATGAGCGTAATGAAGAGCAATATATGCTTAGATTTAGCTTTCAGAGTGTTCGATACAATGAAAGAGACTCAATTCCTGACTCTGATAAAATGACACCTAGTGAATTCGAGCAAGCGTTTAAAAAGAGATTAATTGAAAATAAAAAATATCGGGAAAAGGAGGAGAGAAAAGCTAAGGCTGAGGGCTATCATATCGATGAAGAATATACAGATCCTGATGTTTGGTCATATGTTAAATAGAAGTTTTTAAAATAATAAAAAGGCTTAATTTACTTGAATTTAAGCCTTTTAAATAATTCTATTTTTAGCTTTCACTCAAAACCAGCTTCTTAATCTTCACAGCTTTCTCAAAGTGATCTAGCTTATGCACCATAATCCACCAATGCGCTGCTTCCATCAGTAGATCAGGGTTGTCATTCTTATTTTTAAAAAAAGCATAAAAAGACAGACCGACATTGTCTCCCTTCTTTTCAATTTTATCGTCGCATCCCTTAATAAAAATCTCTCTTAATTCATGTCTCATATTGAGTATCACTTTCAGTCTATAAAACTAAGAATTCATATTCCGCTCGCCCCATTGGCACATCATATCTAGCAAAGGAATTAAAGACTGTCCTCTTTCTGAAAGACGATACTCAACCTTTGGTGGAATTTGAGGATATTCCTTACGAATAATAAGTTCGTCTCTTTCTAACTCTTTGAGTGTATTGCTCAGCGTTCTAAATGAAATATTGCCAATACAGCGCTGCAACTCATTAAAACGCATAACAGTTTTTCCATACAGCCAATACATGATGATCATCTTATATTTGCCATTAATTAAAGAAAGGGTATAGCCAAATCCTGTTTCTTCTAATGGCGTATTTGATGGAAGGCAGTCAGTCATTTTTAAAATCTACACTATCTTTTAGTATAGTATATAACAAAAATTACCGTACTTATATTTAGGAAAGCACACTTCTATAATCGATTTATCTACTTTTCGATAAGAGTGTTTTTATAATGAAAAAGACATTAGTGATCGTTGCACATCCTCACATAGACCAGTCTGTAATTAATAAAAGATGGGTAGAGGAGTTAGAAAAATATCCCGACCAATTTACAGTTCACCAAATTTATCAAACCTACCCAGATGGCGTAATTGATGTTGCCAAAGAACAAGCGCTTGTAGAAGAACACGAAAATTTAGTCTTTCAATTTCCAGTGTATTGGTTTAACTGTCCGCCACTTTTGAAGCAATGGCTTGATGAAGTTTTGGCGTATGGTTGGGCTTATGGTTCAACAGGTGACAAGCTTAAAAATAAAAAATTTATGTTGGCGGTGTCTGCAGGTGCTCAAGAAAAAGTTTATTCAGAGCAAGGTGAATATAAGCTTTCGTTAGAGCAGATTTTTAGTTCTTTTGAACTTACTGCTTTATATATTGGGGCAGTCTATCAACCGCTTTATGCATTTTATGGTTTAGACACAAACCCTTCACCAGATGATGCTATTCCAACTCACCAAGAAATAGATAACAGTGCCGTTCAGTATGTTCAGAAGTTATTAGCATTGTCTGAGTAAGTTTTAAAAGGAGGAGGCCTAAACGTAAGGGTTTGGGTCTTTTATATAGAAGATTTTTTAAAAAATTACATTAAAGTTTTAAGTTAAATATACAGTTTATTTATGATATAAATGTTCGTTAAATATAGATTAAATTTAAAAAATTATGACCGTTTTTCGCATTAAAGAAAAAGAAAATTCCCTTATAACTGAAGATGCTCATGAATTAATATGCTACGCAACAATCAGTGAAATAAACTCATGGAACGATGTTGTTAACTTATATTCAGAAATTAAGCAGAAACATTTGCCTAAAAAAGTATTATTTCTTTTAGAAGATATTGGACAATGCCAATACACTTCTATGCATGCTTCAATGGGAAACGGGCTTTATTTCGATGCTTCAGAACTCATTGAAGATGACAGTGAAGTGAGTTGGGATAACACTCGACCTTTAGAACTTCAATACCACATTGAACAATTATTAAAGCGAGAAAATTGTATAGACTTTAATAAGTTGCCAAAAAAACTTAATTATTGTGATGAAGATCAGTCGACTCTGCTACAGATCAATGCTGAACCTGAAAAAATTTTAGATGAAGTTATTCAAGTAAAGCTAGTAAACAGTGAAACTGAAACTCAAAAATTTGCAGCATGCCTCAATGGATACTTTACTTGTGATTTGAATCCGTTTGAATCTTTTAGCCTAATTCAGCATTTAGATCAGAACTATGACTTAGAGTATGTTGGCTTAGGTGCAAGCTTATTATATTTTATTAAAACACCAGAATTTGATGCAAATAAAACTCCTCAATTGCTTAATGAGTTGAGCAACTTTTATCAATTCAACCAAACAACTCATAACCAACTAGAACAACATTTATCTAATCATGAATATCTTATTTTGCCTTATGTAGAGTCATTAGAAGTTTTTGATCTGGATTAAGGCTGATTAGAGAAATCTAATGAGTTTCTTTCTTAGGTGGGCGTTGGCTTTAAGAGATAATATTTTTAAATCGTTTGCAAAAACCAATTTTGTCTATAAGTTGAAAACACAATAATACGTTTTTGGAAAAACTATGAATATCGCACCTTTTCCATTTCAAATTACAAATTGGGAAGAAATAGAAGTCACTGAATATAGCGGTGAAACTGGAAAAGCTTATTGGAAAACTCAATTTTTTGGTGAAGAAGGAAATAAAATAAGAGTAAGGCTTGTGGAGTACTCAGCAAATTACTTGGCTGACCACTGGTGTGAAAAAGGGCATATATTATTTTGCCTAGAAGGCGAGCTAGAAAGTAGATTAAAAGATGGAAGAATATTTACTTTAACTTCAGGTATGAGTTATCAAGTCGGAGACAATTCAGAGCCACACCAGTCTTTTAGCTTAAATGGTGCGAAGTTACTTATCGTTGATTAAATTAATTTTATTTAAGTTAAATAAAAAAGACCTAAATCAAAACGATTAGGTCTTTTTTGAATTCTGGCGGTGAGAGAGGGATTCGAACCCTCGATACGCGTAAACGTATACACACTTTCCAGGCGTGCTCCTTCAGCCACTCGGACACCTCACCAAGGCGTGCGATAGTAACTAAAAAATCAGGTTCTGCCAAGATTTAAGACGAGCATTACAGAAAAAAAATAATAGAGGTGATAAGATTGCGCTAAAAATCTATTGGTTTAATTACACAATGCAAAATACGGCCAAAAAAGCGACCTTGCCTGCCACGGCTTTGGCAGCTCTTGGGGTGGTCTTTGGAGACATCGGAACGAGTCCGCTCTATGCCTTGAAAGAGTCCTTCCATGCTGCCCATGGTTTGGGAATTCAGCCTGAAAACGTATTAGGAATTTTATCCATTATTTTTTGGTGCTTAATGCTGATCATCAGCATCAAGTATGTCGCAATCGTGATGCGGGCAGATAACAATGGCGAAGGTGGAATTATGGCCTTACTCGCGTTGAATTTGCGTAAAGCGAAAATTGCCGACAACAAAAAAATCTACATGATTGCGATAGGCTTTATAGGGGCATCACTGTTCTTTGGTGACGGCATTATTACCCCAGCCATTTCGGTATTGTCTGCGGTCGAAGGGTTGTCTATTGCAACCGATGTGTTTGACCCGTTCATTATGCCTATTGCAATTGCCATTATCGTCACGCTGTTTTTGGTGCAAAAGCACGGTACGGCGTTTGTAGGTAAGTTTTTTGGTCCAATTACGCTTGTGTGGTTCTTATCTTTAGGAATCTTGGGTATTCACAGTGTCATCCAAACACCTGTGGTACTAGGCATGTTTAGTCCGCATTGGGCGATCCAGTTTATCTATCACCATCCGATCATGACATTTTTTGTGATGGGTGCTGTGGTGTTAACAGTGACTGGTGGTGAAGCGCTATATGCCGATATGGGACATTTCGGACCAGTTCCGATTCGTCTGGCGTGGTTCTTTGTGGTATTGCCATGCTTGGTTTTAAACTACGCAGGACAGGGCGCATTATTACTCAGAGACCCAGCGGCAATTGAAAACCCGTTCTATTTACTGGTGCCGCAGTGGGCCTTGTACCCAATGATTATTATGGCAACCATGGCAACAGTCATTGCCTCTCAAGCTGTAATTTCTGGGGTGTTTTCTCTTGCGCGCCAAGCGATTCAATTGGGTTATTTACCACGTTTAAGTATTAAACATACGTCTGAGTCCGAAGAAGGTCAGATTTATGTACCTTTCTTAAACTGGTTACTTTTAATCGCAATTATTATCTTAATTTTAATCTTCAAAACCAGCTCGAACTTGGCAAGTGCCTACGGTTTGGCCGTAACCTTGACCATGCTCTGTGACACGATTTTGGTTGCCGTGTTTATCTACTCGGCGTGGAAGTGGAGCCTGCCAAAAGTGCTTCTCCTGATTATTCCGTTCTTTATTTTAGAGTCGGTATTGGTCGGTGCAACTTCACTTAAAATCTTGTCGGGCGGTTGGGTACCATTACTGATTGGTGCGATTGCAGTGACCATTTTAATGACATGGAAACGTGGCCGTGAGCTTACTTTTGCTAAGCTTGAACATGATACTTTGTCACTCGATTTGTTTGTAAAAAGTATTGGTAATAGTGTGCATTGGGTGCCGGGCGATGCTGTATTCATGACGGGTACGCCAAATGTTGTGCCACATGCCATGCTGCATAATATTAAGCACAATAAAGTACTGCATCAGCGTAATATCTTGGTCACTGTAGTGATTGAAGATGTACCGTTTGTTGCACCTGAAGAGCGTATTACAACAGAAACCTTAGCTGAACATTTCTTCCGTATTAAAATTTTCTACGGCTTTAAAGATGAAATGAATGTGCCGAAAGCATTGATGCAAGCCTATGAACAATTAGGCCTTGAATATGACTTGATGCATATCAGCTTCTTTATTTCGCGTGATCGTATTGTTCATTCTGTGGGAGACGGTATGTCGCCATGGAGAGAAAAGCTGTTTATTTCAATGCAGCGTAATACTAGTCCGGTGAGTGACTTCTATCAAATTCCAACTAACCGCGTTGTTGAATTAGGTAGTCAAATCGAAATATAAAATTTGATGTAATAAAAAAACCAAGACATATGTCTTGGTTTTTTTATGGCTCTGATTATTGAGCTTGTGGCATAGGTGCATCTGCTGGTAACGCCCCATCTTTTGCCATTGGGTCTGCTGATTGGTTCGGGTTAGCAGCTGGCGGTGGAGTGTTCGGATCTTGTGGCGCTGGAGCCGCTTGATTCGGTGCAGGTGGCACTGCATCAGTTGGTGTAGCTGGAGGAGCCATTTCACCGCCCGCTGGAGGTGCTGGTGGAACATCTGCCGGAATAGGAGCACCGGTAGGCGCTGCGCTTGTTGGTGCAGCAGAAACTTGCTGTACTTGTCCGCTATTGACCAAATCGCTAATAGAACCTGGTTGGCCGTTGACGGTTGTAGTCACTTTTACTTTAGATAAGCTTTCTAAAGTATCACCTGGCTGGACTGCTGGTTCAGCCAAAGCAGCCATACTACACAATCCTGTGATTACGCCAATACCAATAATCTTTGAATGGATCATTAAATGGACTCCGATTATATTTTTATCCAAATTTGTGGAGCTAACCATGTCATAAGCCATAAGTGCATTTCAACGAAAGATACGCAATTGGCGCAATTCAATAGCCAAAGGCTCTCATAATGCCAACAGACTGTTACGTAAAACCGATTAGAGTTACAAAAAAGATGACCACGTTTTAACCATTTGAAAGATAAGCGATATACTTAAAAAAGCAGGATTGTTAAGCTGCGTGTGGACAGTGGTATTGATAGAAACATGGCAAGTAAAAAACGTAGTAAAGGTACAAATTCATTTTCTCTAAGTGAGCATTTTGGCAAGATTATTCTTGCTTGTATTGCAGCCGGAAGCTTTGCAATTGCTTTCGGCAGTGAAAAGATTTCGCAGTGGTTTTCGCCTTTAAGTACTAACTCGACTTGTCTTAACCAGTTTTATCGTGAAGTTCCGCCTGCGTTAAATAAAGAAAGCTTAAAAAAAGACAGCTATCCGCTGTGCTTTAACGGTTTTAATGTCCTCTATTCTGGCATTTCTAAAACACCATTATGGTCGGCCGAGCATTTAGATGCAGAACGTTTAAGTGTCAAAATTAAACGTGAAGATAACTTCCATGAAGAAACGCGTGTTCCTCAAAAGCATCGGGCACTTTTAAGTGACTACCGTGGTTCAGGGTATGACCGTGGGCACATGGCACCAAATGGTGATATGCCAAATAAAGAATCCCAGTCTGATAGTTTCTCGCTTAGCAACATGGTGCCGCAAGCGCCTAAAAATAACCAAGAAGTCTGGCGTAAACTTGAAGAAGCAACCCGTGCCATTGTCACCAAGCAAAAACAAGATGTATATGTCGTGACAGGACCTGTTTTTGAGGGTAAACGTCTCAAAACGATTGGGCAGGGCGTGATTGTACCTACCGCAGTTTATAAAGCGGTGTATATGCCAAAAACTGGCGCTATTGGGGCTTACTACGCACCTAACAATAACTCGCAGCAAGTGAAGGTAGTGAGTGTTTGTTATATAGAAGAAAAGCTTGGTATTAACTTATTTCCACAGTTAACCGAACAGCAAAAACGCAATGTTTATCGCTTACCGTTAACTGCTAGCCAAGTTAAACCTAACCAAAAGCTCGACTATTTGCATTGGGATGGTGAAAGCCAGTGCGAACAAGACCTAAGCGCAGAACAAATTCAAGCGTTACAAGATCAGTTTAAAAAGCAAAAAACTGGTTCTTCTGAACCGATGGAGGCAAAAGTTCCAAGTATTGATGAAGAAACTAGAAATGCCATTGTGAAACAATTGGTTGAAGCCTTGGTGAACTATTTCTTGCAGATAATGAAATAAGACGCTTCTAGCACTGTTGTGAAGCCTGAATCGATACAATAAGATGAACAGACAGATCTGTCTGTTCATCTATTTATTCGAATAAGGATAATAACAATGTTTGCCTCGATGTTTCTTTTTTCTTTTGCAATGTCGATTACACCCGGTCCCGTCAATACAGTTATTTTATCGACCAGCTTAAATCATGGTTTAAAAAGATCACTTCCCTATATTTCAGGCGCCACCATTGGCTTTACCTTGCTTTTGATTTTTATGGCTTTTGGCCTTCAAAGTGTATTAACTCAGTTTCCAGTTGTCTTAAAAATTCTTGCAGTTTGTGGAACGCTCTTTGTTTGCTATATCGGCATAAAAATTATTCTTTCTGCTGCCAATATTTCAATTTCAAGTGCACCTGTAGAGCACATGCTTATTCCCAATTTTAAAGATGGTTTCTTATTACAGTGGCTTAACCCAAAAGCGTGGTTGGCTTGTGTGTCGGGCATTACCATGTTTACCAGTATTGAAAACCCGCAGTCGTTGCCGATCTTTATTATTATTTATTTCTTCACATGCTATGCCTGCTTGTTCTTTTGGGGATTATGTGGTGATAAATTTTCAGTGGTACTGAATCAGGGCAACCGTTTGAAATATTTTAATATCCTAATGGGCGCTTTCTTAATTTTGTCGGCACTTTTAATTTTGATTGATTTTTTTTAAATTGGTGGTATTACACTGTGAAGATATAACAACGAGACAACAGCTATGTTTAAGCCATTTGAAAAGGGTACTGAGTCTTCTTCAATTGAAGATTTAACATTAGAAAATGATGTCGATTGCGTGAGTATTTATGGCAATTTGCAAATCACTAAAGACAAAGTCGGGTTAGAGCAGGCAAAGGCATTGCAGAGTTTTTTAAATGATGTAGTTGCAGCTTTGGAAAAAGAAGAATTGCCTGAGAAAATTGAACGTCCAGCTGAACAAGAAATTAATAATCCGTTTTTGTAATAAATATATTTTACTCAATTTGCTATCGCGACGGCGGCACGGATGCCGCCTGTTTCACTGCGTTACATAGAAGTAACGTCAGTGAAACGAATGAGTTTTGTCACTTTTGCTCACTCAAAAGTGAGGCATTACCTATACAACTACAACTTGAGTGACCGTGGTATTTGCGGTTGTGCAGTTAATCCTTATCCCCAGCAACTACCTTATAAATAATTGCCCCAATCACAGCCCCTAAAATCGGTGCTACCCAGAACAACCACAACTGACTTAAAGCAGCCGTTTCAGCAAAGAACGCAACACCTGTACTACGTGCGGGGTTTACCGAAGTGTTCGTAACCGGAATACTGATTAAGTGAATGAGTGTTAAGCCTAAACCAATCGCGATAGGAGCGAAGCCAGCAGGCGCACGGCGGTCAGTTGCCCCTAAAATAATGATTAAGAAGAAAGCAGTAAGAACCACTTCAATAATGAAAGCAGAACCTAAACCAAATTTATTTGGTGATAAGTCACCAAAACCATTGGTCGCAAACCCGCCAACACCACTAAAGCCTGCTTGGCCTTGAGCAATAATATAAAGAACAAATGCAGCAGCAGTCGCACCAACCACTTGCGCAACAATATACGGAATTAAATCTTTAACATCGAAGCGGCCACCGACCCAAAGGCCGACACTTACCGCGGGATTGAAATGTCCACCTGAGATATGCCCTAGAGCATAAGCACCTGTGAGTACGGTTAAACCAAAGGCAAGGGCTACACCTGCAAAGCCAATACCAAGTTCAGGGAAAGCTGCGGCTAAAACTGCGCTACCACAACCACCAAAGACTAGCCAAAACGTACCTAGGAATTCAGCAAAATATTTATTCATTGTGATTACTCATCTATTGATCTATTTTTTAATTAATGTGAAATACGTCACAAAAAATTAAGCATGTGACTATATGAAATTTTTGTTTTCAGTGTTGTTTTAATCAAGAAAAGATTTGTAAGTTTTGGTTGGTTATTCTTTGTTTAAAAATTGATCTCTCCACTGTTGTGGTGTTTGCTTGGTCCAATGCTTAAATGCTCTTTGAAAGGCACTTTGTTCTGAATAACACAGCAAAAGTGCAATCTCTTGTAGGCTTAAATGCGGATCTTTTAAATACTCGGTTGCTAGCATAAAACGCACTTGTTGAACGCGCTCTTGAAAGGTGGTGTTTTGTTGTTGTAAATGTCTTTGGAGCTGTCGAACCGATAGGCCTAATTGAGCTGCAATATATTCAATTTGATACTGATTCTTTTGCAGACCAGTCAAAATTGAATGATGTAAACGCTGATCGAGTTGGGTTGAATTGGGTAACTGTTCTAAAAGTGCTTGAGCCTGCTGAACTAATAGCTGCTGTAAGGTGTGGTCTGCACTACTAAGCGGTTTGTGAATTTCGGTAATGGGTATAAGTAACTCTGTACGGGGCTGGCTAAAACGAACGGGACATTGAAAGTACTGCTCGTAAACTCTGATATTTTTAGGGGCAGCATTTAAGAAACGTACTTCATGTAACTGCACATCTTCATGAGACATAAAAAGACGTAAGAATTGAATCACCAAGGCAATTGCGATTTCATCGGTAAGCTGGGTAGGGTGTAGCTCAGTCGCTTCCCAGCGAATAGAACCATATCTCCCTTGTAGCTCAACCACTAATGGGCTCCCGTCATAAATTAGACGGTGAAAGTCATGGTAACGAATTAAGGCTTCACCTAAGTTATCGCAAGAGAGAGCAAGGTAGGCAATAATGCCTAAATGTTTGGGTTGTACATATTTGGCAATTTCTAGCCCTAATCCCGGCTTAGGATCCAGTTTATAAATAACTTCTAATAGGTCACGCCAAACCACATAGTCAAAGCGTTCCAGATTTTGAATTTGTTCTAATTGTTCAGGAATAGTTAACTCATTTGCTTCGCAATAAGCCTTTAACAGGTGTCCCAGTCCTCCATATACCGAGCCTGTATAATTTTTTAGTTGTGGCATCCCTAACCACCTCTTTCTTGTCGTGATTTGTCAATGAAACCATAAATTCTGGTCAATACCTAGCATAACGAATTTTATATGCTGAATAAAAAGAAAAAGGAGTTAGGTGATGTTAAAAGGGTTTATTGCCGGAATTGCAGTTGCGAATGCATTTGAATGGGTGGCACACAAATATATTTTGCATGGTGTACACCGTGCCGGACAACCGCGCTATAGCCCAGTGCCGAAAAGTATGGAGTCGCATTGGGCACACCATCGTGAAGTCCGTAAACAACAGTTTCATGATAATTGTTATGTTGAGGGCGTTGGAAACTGGCGAACCAAAAATGAGTTAATTTCACTTGCCGTGGTGGCAACCGTTTCAAGTGCAATTTTCTACCCCTTTTCAAAAGGTATGGCACTTGCAGCTTGGTACAGTGCAGGAAACTATTATTATATTCATCGCCGTGCACATTTAGAGCCTGACTGGGCAAAGCGTAAAATTCCGTGGCATTACGACCACCATATGAACTCTAATCAAGATGCCAATTGGTGTGTGACCAAACCTTGGTTTGACTATGTGATGGGAACACGTGTGGTGTCTTCGGCAGATTTAAAAGAACAAAATCCTTTGGGGATACGGTTACCTACTGCGCTTGCTAGGCCACTCTCTCAAGCTGTAGAAAAAATCTTTCCAGCAAAATGGGTCGAGAAAAAAGAACAGCCTAAACTCGTTAGTAACATAAATGCGATAGAAGGTGCTGCATAAAAAATTAAAGGGGCATATTGCCCCTTTAAATATAAATAAACTTACAAGCGCATTTCGATACCTTGTTCAGCCAAATATTGTTTAGCTTCTGGAATCGTATATTGGCCAAAGTGGAAAATACTTGCTGCCAATACGGCATCGGCACCACCTTGTAAAATACCGTCTGCAAGGTGTTGTAAGTTACCTACACCGCCTGATGCAATCGTTGGAATGGTCACGCGGTCATTAATAGCACGCATTAACGCAATATCGTAACCTGCTTTAGTGCCATCGGCATCCATACTGGTAATGAGTAACTCACCCGCACCGTAGTCAGCCATTTTTACAGCCCATTCAATGGCATCAATACCCGTTGGTTTACGGCCACCGTGAGTAAAGATTTCCCATTTGTTGTCACCAGTTTTTTTGGCATCAATCGCAACCACAATACATTGTGCGCCAAAGTGCTGAGAGGCTTCTTGAACAAATTCAGGGTTAAACACAGCAGCCGAGTTAATACTCACTTTATCTGCACCTGCATTTAATAACGCACGAATATCTTCAACCTTACGTACACCACCACCGACAGTTAATGGCACAAATACAGTCTCGGCCATACGTTCAACAGTACGGTAAGTGGTATCGCGTCCATGATGTGTAGCGGTAATGTCTAAGAAAGTAATTTCGTCTGCACCTTGTTCGTTATAGCGACGTGCCACTTCAACTGGGTCGCCCGCATCACGAATATCGAGGAATTGAACGCCTTTAACTACGCGTCCGTTATCAACGTCTAGGCAAGGAATAATACGTTTAGCAAGCATAGCTTTTTCCAAAAATAATCGCCGTTGGTGAAAGTTCCTACACAGGCGCTACACCTTCATGGAGGGAAGAGGTATTCTATCAAACTTCACAGATGTTTTTTGCAGGTTTTCCATGTCGGTTTATACCCCGTTGAGTTTAGACGAAGTTCGCACCTTTGCTGCACCTTATGGATTAGAGGTGTTGGAGCTGAACCCAATTCAGGGAGGTATTCAAAACACCAATTATTTTCTGGTTGATGTAAACCGCAAACAATATGTACTCACCGTATTTGAAGAGTTAGATGCACAAGGTGCAGGTGAACTTATTCCTGTACTTGAGCAGTTAGGTACTCATGATGTACCCGTTGCCGTGCCATTAAAGCACAGCGGCCAAGCGGTTCATTTTATTGCGGGTAAGCCTGCACAAATTGCACCACGTTTAATGGGACACCATCCCATGCAAACTACAGTAGCCCAAGTTGCTGCAATTGCAGATGCACAGGCTAAGCTACATGTAGCTTTACAAGATTTTCCGCTTGAACGCGAATATCGCCGTGATCATCAATACTGGACAGGTGTTGCTGAGCAGCTTAAACCAAATATGACTCAAGATGACCAAACGTTACTTGAGCAGGTTTATCAAGCCTTTAATGCGAAAACAGCGCAGTATTCAAATCGACCGACAGGTTTTATTCACTCAGATTTGTTCCGTGACAATACTTTGTTTGAAGGCGAGCAACTACAAGGTATTCTAGATTTTTACGAGTTAAATCAAGATGAGTTGCTGTTTGATATTGCGATTACCATTAATGATTTTTGTACCGAATATCCAGCAGCGCATTTAAACTCAGACAAAGTAGACGCTTATTTAAAGGCATACCAAAAAATTCGTGCGCTGACTTCAGATGAACTTGAATGTTTAGATGTATTCTTGGCAATGGCGGCTTGCCGTTTTTGGTCAATGCGTTTACAAGTTGCTCAAAAAAATAAAGAAGAAGGACGTACTGGCGATGACATCTTGCAAAAAGACCCGCAAGAAATGCGAGCAATGATGCAAGACCGTTTAAGCCATGTAAAAGCATAAAAGGGAATAAAGATGCGAGATCAGGGGCGTTTAGTCGAATGGTTCGACGAAAAGGGTTATGGCTTTATTCAGCCGGATGATGCTGAAAAAGAGCGAGTCTTTTTGCATATCAAAGATTTTGCACGCCCCGGACCTCGGCCAATTATTGGTTGTGCACTGGAATATCTGGTAATCCTTGATGAACGAGGCCGTTTTCGTGCTCAGCAGGTCACTTATTTAAAGGCATCTCAAACCCGTAAGGCTTTAAAACCTGCAAAAACACAATCTTCTTTTCAGGCCAGCCCATGGTCAGCAATGCAAATGGGGATTGTGTTTTATTTCGTCTTAATGGGAATTATGAGTTTTATTCATATTTTGCCGGCTTATACCTTATTGTTTGTCTTAATGATGAATGTGTTGAGTTACTGGCTATATTCACAAGATAAAGAAGCAGCACAATTGGGCAATCGCCGTGTTCCTGAGCAGACTTTGCACATTGTCAGTTTCTTAGGGGGCTGGCCGGCTGCGTGGTGGGCACAGCAAAAACTGAGACATAAAACACAAAAACAACCATTTCGTAAGATTTATTTTTGTACCATATTCTTTCATTTACTTTTGATTTTGTGGCTAATTTCTCCTTTAAACGTTTTGCGGGGATCATAAAAGTAAATTGTTTTATTAAACTTGAGAGGTATAAAAATGAATAGTTCTATCGACCAAGATCCAAATCGTACTTTAACACTTATTTTATATGTACTTTATATTGTTGCCATTTTTACGGGTGGCTTACTTGCGATTATTGCTTTAATTATTAACTATGTAAAACGTTCCGATGTACAGGGTTCAATTTTTGCGAGCCACTTTACATGGCAAATTAGAACATTCTGGTGGTACTTGGCTTGGAATATTATTGCCTTTTTGCCGTTTATTTTCTTGTTCTTTACGGGTGAAAATACCGATCTATTTGCAGGCGTTGCTATTTCATCGACTGTATTCTGTGTGGGTGTTATCGCGGCAGCATGGATCTGGATTGTATATCGTGCCATTCGCGGTTTGATTGCGTTAAATGATAACCGACCGATGTATCAACCTTAATAAATAAAAAAGAGAGCGTTAAGCTCTCTTTTTTATTCTCGGACTCTTTTGTTTTTCTTAATCGGCAGCTTAATTTTTAACTCACTGACTAAAACACCTAACACCACTAAAGCACCCCCAAAAAGGGCAATAACTGGTAAACGCTCACCTGCAATTCGACCAATAATGCCTGCCCAAACAGGTTCTCCTGCATAGATAATTGCAGCACGCGAAGGGTCAACCACACGTTGAGCCCAGTTCATTACAAATTGAATGAGTGCACTTGCTAAGCCTAATGCGACAGCAATGAGTACTAGGGGCCATGAAAATGCTGGAATTGTATGTTCACCTACTATAGGCATAATGGTAAAAGAAAGTAGAGAGGCGACACCAAGTTGAATAATGGTGACGCGACGCAAATTTACCTTTCCAGCAAAGTAGCTAATAAAAATAATTTCTAAGGCAATCGCAATGGCGCCGAGCACTGTTAAAAGCTGTCCAAAACTCAAGGAAATTTGCTTAAAACCGTTACCCGTCAATAAAACAAGGCCAGTAAAAGCAAGAGCTGCTCCCACCCAAGTCATGATATGTGGAGTTTTTCTAAAAATGAGCCACATTAAAATAGGAACAAGAGGAACATAAAGCGCCGTTAAAAAAGCCGACTCACTACTTGGAATAGTTTGCAGGCCGATTGTCTGCGTGCCATAGCCAGCTGCAATGACAAGGCCAATTACACTGCCAGCGCCCAAGTCTTTTAATGTAACGCCTTTCATGCTCTTTAATGAAATAAGTAATAGCGTTAAGGCAGCTACGGCAAAACGGCAGCCGACAAAAAACATAGGTGATGAAAAATTCAGTGCGTACTGCACAGTAAGAAATGTTCCACCCCAAATGACCGTAATCAAAATGAGAGCTAATTGAGGAACTTTGCTTGAACTCAGATAAGTTGGTGACATACTCAAACTAAAGGGAATTGTGCAATATACTGCACATATTGCGCTATTCTTCTGTTTTGTGCAATATATTGCTCAAATTTTCTTTATTCATCTATTTTATGAGCCAGTCGAGTAGCGTTTTACAACATGTAGGCACAAATATTCGTTCATTAAGAGATGAGCGTAGTTTAAGCCAACAGGACTTGGCTGATCGGGCAGGTGTAAGTAGACGTACCATTGCTGCTCTGGAAACAGGCCAAGTCAATATTAGCTTAGCTAAACTCGATGCGATTGCGGCAGTGTTGGGAGTAGATTTTAGAACAATTGTGAGTGCGCCTGAGCTAAAAGAACATGCCCTAGTAAATGCACTCGCTTGGCAAGGTGAAAAGGAAGAAAGTAAGGCAACTTTTCTTGCTTCAGTTCCTTCCCGTTCTCAAGTTGAACTTTGGACATGGTCTTTGGCTGTTGGGGAGTCTTATGTTGCTGAAGCCGATGCTGAAGGATGGCAAGAACTGATTTATGTGTTAGAAGGCGAATTGACCATACAATTTACAGACAGCTCAAAAACCATAGCGGCTGGTTCATCTTTTATTTTTGCCAGTTCAGTGACTTATACCTATATCAATAGCGGTAGCCAAGTACTTAAATTTATTCGTAATGTGGTGTATTGATTAAAAATTTAATTTTTAAATAAACACCAGATATTTAAAAATAATACAGTTTATAGAAGCTTATATGACAAATATGTTCGGCTTTAGAAATCTGTAAATCTAATTTTAAATAAAAACACGAATAAAAATAAATAAGGAAGTTATGATATTTCTTGTGTAAAGGAATTATTTTTAACTCGTATTTATAGAAAAAAGATACAGAAATGAAGTTTTTATTAAGTTCGCAAGATATTCAGAACTATAAATTTATATGGAATATTTCTAAAGAAAACTATGTGAAACAAAAGAGTAGTATGTTTCTTATGTTTTTATTAGTGCTGTTTTCTGCATTTTTTACAACATTATTACCTTACTTGCTGAAAATTATTATCGATTATTCTGCACATGAATATGACTTTCTGCTCGATATTCAGTTTCCATTTAATTTCTTATACTTCATCGTACTTGCCTACGCTATAGCATGGTTAGCGAATGAGTTGTGTAACTGGACCAAAAATATTTTTAGCGCTTATTTGATGGTCGATTTCAAAGGAGCATTAATTTTTGCGGGCTTAAAAAATTATTTAAATCTTAAAAAAGAAGAACAAGATCAAATTGAGGCAGGAGCAGTAATTAGTGATCTTACAAGAGGGAGTTCTGCTTTTGGTGAGGTTAACCTCACATTGCTTCTTCATATAGGGCCAATTATTTTTCAATTGGTTATGATTTTCGCAGTTTTATTCACGACCATTAGTTTACTTTTTAGTATTAGCTTTTTAGTGGTAGCTATTATTATTTTTCTAGTTTCATTTCATATAAATAAAAAAAGTAGTTCACTATTTGATGCTATGTATCAAAAAAATAATCAGGTAAATAGCCATTTGATACATCAGATCTCGAACTCCTATGAAATTAAAGTAAAAAATGCAGTACCGTTTCAATTATCAAAGTTTAATGAAACATTAAATTTGTATATCACCACAGCCAAAGATAGGAATAAGAAAATAGGACTATTGATGATTTCTCAATTATTCATGATCTTCTTATTCTTACTCATGTTTATGTTGTTTACAGTATTTATTTCCACTGAAAAGCAATTGACCCCTGGTGCTTTTGTATTGATAAGTACCTATATTATTCAACTCACCAATCCGTTTCTGGCGGTTTCCCAAAGTTTGATGCGCTTAAATGGAAATTTTGTTGCTCTAGCAAAATATCGGCAGTACTTTAATTTGAATAAAGAGCAATATACACACTCCACTGTTAAAGATACGGAAATTCTCTACCAATTTATAAATGCTAAATTTTCATTAGGAAAAAGAAACGTAGATCATTTTAATTTAACAATATCAACCAATAAAACGTATGTCGTGATTGGTCAAACAGGGCTAGGTAAAACTTCTCTGATGAATTATTTAATGGGGGTATATCAGATTCAGTCAGGCCAGCTTTTGTATAAAAATATTGATATTAGTCATAATTTTTCTAAACATATTTTTAATGAAGTGGTCTATGTTGCCCAGCAACCTATAATTTTCCCTTATTCTTTAAGAGAGAATCTAGTCTATAACTCTCAACATATTTACGAAGACTCTTATTTACTACAGATGCTTGAGCAGTTTAACTTATCGCATATTTTGAAAAAGCATCAGTTAACACTCGATGATGATCTAGCTGAAATTTATAAGAATTTTTCAGGAGGAGAAAAACAAAGAATTTGTATTCTTCGAGGTCTTTTAGCTCGTCCACAACTCATCATATTAGATGAACCGACAGCAGCTTTAGATGTAGATACTGCCAAAAATATACTTGAATATATTCAGCAAGTTGTTCCATCCATAATTATGATTACACATTCACCTTATGCAATGGAGCTTGCAGATGAGGTGATTGATTTAGAAAAATTATTAAACTAAAGATCATCAAAAAATAAAAAAGAGCCTAAAGCGGCTCTTTTTTTACATCTTAAAAATTAAAGACGGTTTTCATCTAACAAAAGCTGAGCTTCACGAAGGTTTAAAGTACCTTCATAAATTGCACGGCCTGTGATTGCACCTAAAATGCCCGGTTGGCCTTTTAAGTTACGAACGTCATCAAGGTTGGTTACACCACCTGACGCAATGACTGGTAAGCCTGAGTATTGAGCTAAGTTTACAGTTTGCTCAACATTTACACCTTGCATCATGCCGTCACGCGCAATGTCTGTATAAACAATGCTAGACACGCCTGCATCTGCAAAGCGTTTTGCTAAATCAGTTGCTTTCACATCAGTAACATTTGCCCAACCGTCAGTTGCAACCATGCCATTCATGGCATCAATACCGACAATGATGTGGCCTGCAAAACGTTTACAAGCTTCTTCTACAAATTCAGGCTCTTGAACGGCTTTAGTACCGATAATGACAAACGTCACACCAGCTTCTAAATAGTGTTCAATCGTTTCTAATGAGCGGATACCGCCACCAATTTGAATTGGTAATTCTGGCTGAGCTTTTGCAATCGCTTCAACAACAGGTTTATGAATAGGCGTACCTGCGAAAGCACCATTCAAATCGACCAAATGCAAACGTCGTGCGCCTTCATTTACCCAATGCTGGGCAGTTGCAACCGGATCGTCAGAGAAAACGGTATCGTCTTCCATACGCCCTTGTTTTAAACGCACACATTTACCATCTTTCAGGTCAATTGCTGGAATGATTAGCATGCTTTCGCTCCTTGCTTCATCATGTTTATGAAATTGTGCACATCTTAGCAAAGTATTGATCAATCGCTAAGCCTTAGAAAAGACTTTTATAACTTTACCTTTGAAGTGCGGTTTGAATCTTTTCAGAAATATGTATCGGTAATACTTTTCTTTTTTTAAGCTCGAGAAATACCAATAGGGCAGCATAGGCGTCAGCAGCTGCATAACTGATTTGTTGTGAAGTAAGCGGTTTTCGCGCCCAATTTGAAGTTCCGACTTTCTTCGACTTGGCAAGATACTGACCAAGTAATAGTGCTACGGCTTTTTGTACACCCATTTGTTGTTTAAAACCAAAGTGGCTAAAACCTTTAGCAAGGTCAACGCAGCTTTCAAGCTCTATGCCTTTTTTGTGAAAAATATGCTTATCATTTTTAAGCCCAAACCCGACTTTAATTTGTTTTGGATTAGACAAAATGGGCTGTAAAAATTTTAAAGTCGATAAATTGACATGAAATAAATAGGCTTTGTGTTCTGTAGCCAGCTGAATCAAATGTGGGCCAGTTGATACTTCACCTACCTGAAAAGTAGGTTTAGATTCAGAATCAAATCCTAAAAAGGTCGCTGCTTTTAATTCTTCTTCAATAGTTTTGCATTGCTCGCCATTTTCAATCACCACAATATTTTGATGGTTAAGATTTTCAAAAGGAGGGAGCTGCTGAATAGAAGTTTTATCAAGAAGGGCAGAGGCTTCAGACATATTTAACAGCGTACAAATGAATAGGGCTATTCACTTTATATATGAATAAAGCCTAGAGAACTAGGCTTTATGTACATCTTAAAAAATTATTCAGACTGAGATGGGCTACCAATTACAATACTTTCGCTTTTCTCGACATAACCTTCATAGGTTGGAGCCATAATTACGGCAATAACACCAAAAATTAATGCAAGCGGAATAAGCACAATATAAATCCAGCCTAAAACACGCTCCCAGCTTGGCGTTGGACGCTTAGGTCCATAATCATTAGGACCTTCAGTTCCTTTTGCACAGAATAAATAAATGGCAAGGCCAATATTCACGACTGGTACTAGCATCAGTAAAGAGAGCCACCCTGTATTATTGCGGTCATGCAAACGGCGGATGGTAAATACGAAGTTAATATAAATACCGACTATATAAAGAATTGCTATACAGATTAAGCCAGGCGTAGAAAAGTCTGGGGCACCTTCAGGGTTTGTAAAACCAAAAGTAAACATAATAAGTAGAATGGCGGTAACAAGGACTAGCGTAAATAAGAATGTCCAAGCTGCATAAGAGAGTCGTCCAAAACGACCATTTGCCTTAAACGGTGAATCTTGTTGAAGTGGTTGATTTTCAAAAGGTGAATTCATTGTGTTTATCCTAATCATTTGATTTTATTTAAAAGTATGAATATTCAATATTTTGTTGAATAAAATATCATTCTATAAATGATTGGTTATTATTATAAATAAAAAAACAGATCAGGCTATCTTGACCTGATCTGTTTTAGTTTTTGAATCGAATTAAATATTCCATTCCACAAAGTTTTTCAGTAACTGCAAACCAGCAGTGTGACTTTTCTCTGGGTGGAATTGAGTCGCGAATAAATTATCTTTGTGAATTGCTGTGCAGAAGTTCACGCCATACTCACATGTAGCAGCCACAAGATTTTCATCTTTAGGTTCAACATAGTAGCTGTGTACAAAGTAGAAGCGAGCATCTTGTTCAATGTTGTTCCACATCGGGTGACTTGGGTCCATTTGATGAACTTGGTTCCAGCCCATGTGTGGGACTTTTAAACCTTCCATTTGAGGAAAGTGTTTTACTACCCCGTCAAAAATACCTAAGGCATCTACACCGCCGTTTTCTTCTGAGCTTTGTAGTAGTGCCTGCATGCCTACGCAAATTGCAAGAACAGGTTTATTAAAAGCTGCTTTGCGTACAACTTCATCAATACCTGCTTCACGCATGCCTTGCATACAGTCACGCATTGCCCCAACACCCGGGAAAACAATTTTGTCGGCTTGTGCAATTAATGTTGGATCATTTGTCACATCGACGGTTGCACCTACATATTCAAGTGCTTTAGCGGCTGAGTGCAGATTACCCATGCCATAATCAAGCAATGCGATACGTGTCATTAGAGGCTACCTTTTGTCGATGCAATCGTGTTTTCAGCACGTGGATCAATTTCACATGCCATACGTAAAGCACGAGCTAGTGCTTTAAATACACTCTCGATTTGATGGTGGCTATTTTTACCTTTCAAGTTATCGATGTGTAAGGTCATAAGCGCATGGTTTACGAAACCTTGGAAAAACTCGGAAAATAAATCTACGTCAAAGGTACCGATGCGCGCGCGAGTAAATGGAATATCCATAAATAAACCCGGACGACCAGACAAATCTACAACCACACGAGATAAAGCTTCGTCTAATGGCGCGTAAAAATGCCCATAACGACGTAAACCTTTTTTATCACCTAAAGCTTGTGCAAAAGCTTGTCCAAGCGTGATACCGCAGTCTTCTACGGTATGGTGATCATCAATCTCTAAGTCTCCATCACAATGAATATCGATATCAAATAAGCCATGTCGCTTGATTTGATCAATCATATGGTCTAAAAATGGAACTCCGGTGTTTAGTGTGCCTTGACCAGTACCATCGAGATTTAAACGAACTCGAATTTTGGTTTCATTGGTATTTCTAACCACTTCACTGATACGTTGCGTCATGGACACGTTCCTCAAAAAACGTCAAAAATGATTGGATGTTAACGACAATTTCGCTGTGACGAATTCGTGACAGCATCATAGTTTGCTCAGGAGGGTTAATCAATGCCTATTACCGTACATGCTTATAGTTCTCTAGATAATTCAGAGATCCGCGATCAGCTTGAGCGACTGTATGACACAAGTCCGGAGTTTGGTGACGGGCACGATGCGATTGAACAACTTGAACAAGATTTACAACAGTATACCACGCTATACACTGCCGAATTTAACACCAAAATTATAGGTGCAATCTGGTGTTCAGGACAAGGTGAAAGCAAGGTGCTTGAATATATAGTTGTACACCCTGCAAATCGTGGACGCGGAGTAGCAGAGCGTCTAGTTGAAGAAGCTTGTCGTATAGAAGAAGCAAAAGGCGTTAAAATTTTTGAGCCAGGTTGTGGTGCAATTCATCGCTGCTTAGCTCATATTGGTAAATTGCATAGCTAAAATCCTATTTTTACGGCACTTGTGATTTAAAATTAAACACTTGTTACAAAAAATGCGGAAGTTGCTTGACGTCCTCCTATAAACATTGTTTAATACGCCCACTTCGGCGTGATAGCTCAGTTGGTAGAGCAACGGATTGAAAATCCGTGTGTCCCCAGTTCGATCCTGGGTCTCGCCACCATTATTTGTGTTTTCAATCCCTGATCCCATCAGGGATTTTTTTTGAGTATAAAAAATACTCATTTAAATCAAAAACTCAGGATAATTGTTGACTATTGTTCTGAGATACGGCTTAATACAGGCCATCGGCGTGATAGCTCAGTTGGTAGAGCAACGGATTGAAAATCCGTGTGTCCCCAGTTCGATCCTGGGTCTCGCCACCATATTCGAAAAAGCCCCATACTTAAGTATGGGGCTTTTTTCATGTCTATTTATTTGATTCGTGAGTAGAATGACTTCACCTGTGTATAACTCTCATTTTATCCACAAGTAAAGTGAGTTATCCCAAAGTCTGGCTTTATTTCCTAAAGCTCTTCATTTGAAGAGGCGCCTTTAGTCATGAGGGTTATCACTAATAAGGCGTTTTCCTAAACATACTGCTTCTACTTCGTCATAGCCGAGCTGCTCGTAAAAATTCAACACATTCAGATTATCTTTACGCACTAATAATTGTAATTTGGGACAGCCACGGGCCATAAGCCGCTTCTCAAGCTGTTGAACAAGCGCTGTGGCTATTCCTAAGCGTTGTTGGTGGGGGTGAACAGCCAGATAATTAATCCAGCCTCTATGGCCGTCGTAGCCGCCCATAAGCGTGCCAATCAGTTGCTCATCCTTAATAGCAACGAGGAATAAATCGTCCTGCTGCGAAACTTTCCTGAAAATATCCGTTTCAGGGTTATTCCAAGGGCGAGTTAGGCCACAGCTTTCCCATAAATTGACCACATCATCCAGATCTGCATTTGTAAATTGGCGAATAATGAACATATGGATTTCTACTTTTTGTTTTGATGTATTGAAAAGATAAAATAAAAATTCGAACTTGAGCAGTAGTTTGTGAATAATTTACACAAATAAAAAAGCACCCCCGTAGGAGTGCTTAAATTAAAAGTATGACTTAAGCTGATTTTGCAACTGGTGTTGGTTGAAGCATTTGGCCTGTTTCTTCGAAGTTTGCATGCCAAGACAATGCTTCACGAAGTAAGTGAGGTGTATGTCCGCCTTTAGCACATGCACGATCAAAGTAGTCATTTAATGCATCACGGTAAAGCGGGTGTACGCAGTTGTCGATAATAGCGCGAGCACGTTCACGAGGTGCTAAACCACGTAAGTCTGCTAAACCTTGCTCTGTCACTAAAATATCAACGTCGTGTTCACTATGATCAACGTGACTCACCATTGGCACGATAGAAGAAATATCGCCGCCTTTAGCAATAGATTTGGTTACAAAGATTGCCAAGTGCGCATTACGAGCGAAGTCACCTGAACCACCAATACCGTTCATCATTTTAGTACCACACACGTGAGTTGAGTTCACGTTACCGTAAATATCAAACTCAAGCGCAGTATTAATACCGATAATACCTAAACGACGTACAAGCTCAGGGTGATTAGAAATTTCTTGTGGACGAAGCACTAATTTGTCTTTGTAAGCTTCGATATTGCCAAAAACTTTTTCACCACATTTTGCTGAAAGCGTAATTGAACTACCAGAAGCAAATTTCATTTTGCCTGCATCAATGAGTTCAAAAGTACAGTCTTGTAGTACTTCTGAGTACATGATGAGGTCTTCAAAATTAGAATCTTTTAAACCTGTCAGTACAGCATTCGCAATCGAACCGATCCCTGCTTGGAGTGGACCAAGGTTCTTCGGTAAACGACCTTCAGCCACTTCTTTTTCAAAGAATGCGATAAGGTGATTGGCAATGCCTTGAGTCTCATCATCCGGTGGAGTTACTGTCGATGGAGAGTCATGTGTATCGTTAAAGACAATACCAACAATTTTTGCAGGATCGATTTGGATAGCTGTTGTACCAATACGTTCATCCACTTTTGTTAATGGAATTGGCGTACGTGTTGGACGGTAAGTCGGAATATAGATATCGTGCAAACCTTCAAAGCTTTCGCTTAAAGAAGTGTTGATTTCAACAATTACTTTTTCGGCAAAAATCGCAAAACTTGCAGAGTTACCAACAGAAGTTGTTGGAATAATACCACCATCTTCAGTAATCGCAATTGCTTCAATGACCGCAACATCTGGACGTTTAAGTTGCTGGTTACGCATTTGCTCAACAGTTTCTGACAAGTGTTGGTCAATAAACATGACTTCGCCGTTGTTAATTGCGCGGCGTAAAGTGTTATCCACTTGGAATGGCATGCGACGAGATAAAACACCTGCTTCCGTGAGTTGTTTGTCTAAGTCATTACCTAAGCTAGCACCCGTAATTAACGTGATTTTTAACGGATTCTTTTTTGCAAGCTCTACAAGTGCTTGTGGAACAGCTTTAGCTTCACCGGCACGAGTAAAACCACTCATACCAACGGTCATTCCATTTTCGATGAATTGCGCAGCTTGTTCAGCACTGATGACCTTGTCATGAAGAGAAGCTAGGCGAATACGACTTAAAGACATTGGACATCCTCAATATTGTCAAAACATACCGGATTTTAGCTATGAAAAAATGAAAAGTGCATAGGTGTTAGGCTAAGGTCTAATTTTTTAAATAAATGCGGGTATAACTTATTTTTATGATTTTTAATATATTGATTATTATTGACTTTTTTGGAGTTTAAAATAGCGCTTTAAATGTTCAATTGCTCAAATTAAAAGCGCTCACTTAAAGTTTGTTTGATTTTTTCTAAAGGATTATGCGTTGTATTTTCTTCAGGGGCGGGTTTTGGAATTGGTAAAGAAATAATAACCTCTAAACCGCCTTGTTCACGATTATGAATCTGGATTTCACCTTGGTGAATATCGACAATACGTTTAACAATGGCAAGACCCAAACCGCTTCCCTGAATCGTTCTAGCCGAGTTGCCTCTTACAAAAGGCTGCATTAATTCTTCAATTTGATCTTCTGGAATGCCTTCACCATGGTCAGCAACCGTAATTAAAATATGTTCATTTTCAACCTTTGCACTGAGTTCGATCGGTTCAGCACCATAACGCTTGGCGTTATTAATGAGGTTGGCAATAAGTCGTTTTAAAGAGAGGCTGCGTGCAGGAATAATGGGAACATCCTGCATGTTAAAGCGAATATCAAGGGGTTTAAACTGAACGACCAATTCTTGTAAAAGAATATTAATATTAGTGTCTTTTAATTCCTCATCTGAACCATCGCGCATATATGAGATGAACTGATTTAGAATCGCATCCATATCATCTACGTCATAAACTAGACCTTCACGTAGAAACTCATCAGGTAGCATCTCTGCAGTTAAACGAATACGTGTAAGGGGAGTCCTTAAATCATGTGAAATTCCCGCTAGCATGATTCGTCTTTCACGCTCCGTTTGTTCAAGCGTATATACCATACGGTTAAATGCTTGGTTTACTTGGCGAATTTCTAAAGGGCCATGGTTAGTATCTAAATAAGGTGCAGTTCCAGACTTACTGTATTCGTTGGCAGCATTTTGCAAACGACGTAATGGTCGGTTCATTTGTCGAACCAAAATTAAAATAATGATGGCCGAAACTAATGGGACACCCACAACCCAGCCTACCAGTAGCTCGGGGCTATAGTTGGCATAGGTTTTTAAAGGTTCACGAACCCAGTTACCATGCATTTCTGGCGTTTGAATCCAGATACGTGGGCTAGGTTTAAATTGGAAATAGACAGTAACGTCTTTTGCGCCAATTTCATTTGCCAGTTTTTGCTCAACTTGGTTGGTAAAAAACTCGGCAATAATTTTATCGCGGACACTTGGATATTCTTTGGGGTTCGTGACATATTCAATGCCAACCCGATTGCGTAACCATGTGTCGACGTCAACTTCGCTATCGCGATGAAAAATACGAATATTAGGGTTATTTACCAGTTCTAGTTCAACTGCTAGATAGCGTGCATGTTGCTGAATTTCAGGTAAATAGAGGGTTCGCCAAAAAAACCACAATGACATAAATAAGCTAAAGAGTACCACGAGCAGTACCAAAATTGTGGTACGCATGGCTGCAGAACGTGGCTTAATCTTATCGAGAAAACGTTCCCATCGGGTCCGTTTACGCTCTGAGTACGCAACGTAGTCGGTAAAGGTTTGCGGTGGTATTGGCTCTAAACTCACTCTATTTTATCTCAAGCTTATTCAGCACCATCCGGAACAAACACATAGCCTACGCCCCATACAGTTTGAATGTAACGTGCGCGTGCCGGGTTATCTTCAATTAAGCGGCGTAAACGAGACACTTGAACATCAATAGAACGTTCCATTGCACCCCATTCACGGCCACGAGCCAAGTTCATGAGCTTGTCGCGTGTTAAAGGTTCACGTGGATGCTGTACCAAAGCTTTTAATACGGCAAATTCACCTGTAGTCAATGTAACGATTTGACCCTCACGAGTCAGTGTACGTGTAGATAAATCTAGAGACCATGGACCGAAGCTAACCACTTCAACTTGTTGGCTTGGCGCACCCGGAACTTCACGTACCTGACGACGCAATACTGCGCGAATACGTGCTAAGAGTTCATTTGGGTTAAATGGTTTTGGTAAATAGTCATCTGCGCCGGCTTCAAGACCAGCAATACGGTCAGAGTCACTACCACGTGCAGTTAACATGATAATTGGAGTATCAATATTTGACTGACGTAAACGACGACAAATACTTAAACCATCTTCAACGGGCAACATAAAGTCGAGCACGATAAGTGAAAATAACTCACGTTGTAATAAACGATCCATTTGTGAGGCATCATGGGCAGTTTTTACAACAAAGCCTTTATCTTCCAAAAAACGTTGCAAGAGGGTACGTAAACGCACATCGTCATCGACCACTAAAATGCGCTCGACACGATCCGTTTCGTTATGTACGGTTTCAGGATGTTCAGCAGGTACAACTAAACTCATGATGTACTCCCTTTTAAAGTCATAATTTATATATTATTGGATCGGTTAGGCTTATTGCCAACAAGCCCTCAGTATAATGCCGATGTTCTTGTTAAGACTATGTATCAATTTGCTCAAAATTACAATTTTCGTAGGGGCTTGAAACCAAAAAACAACATCTTATGCCCATAATTTAGCAAAGCCTTAAAGAAAAACTCAAATATTTGGCTATTTACCTCTTTCTCATCGATTAAATTCTAATAAATATTTGTTTCAAATAAATTATTTTAAAAATGAGTTTCGGTTTTTAAGTTCTAACTTTTAATTTATTCATTTGTGGTTTAAGTAAGAGAACTTAATAATTTATTTAGAAAGATAAGAAAAACTATATTTTGAACGTTCTGGCAATGTATCAATATGTTCTTTTTCTCATAATTTATATTAAAAATTTTCTTTAATTAAAGAAGAATCTATAAATTTCATATTTTTTAAAAGGTAAAAGGTTAGCTTAAAGGCCCAAATGAGTCACAGAAAAAACTTTTTTACAGCTATAAGAATGTGAAAAATTCATAGTCAATACAAAAAAACGTTTTGAATACGCAAACAAGTGTGGATTTTATGGTCTTGGTCTTTATAATCAGTGCTTTTAAACTTTATCCTTGTGGGATCAAACACGATGACTGACTTAGTTCAGCAGTTGGCAAGTGAGCTTGCCGTACGTCCAAACCAAGTAGAAGCTGCCATCCGCTTAATTGATGAAGGTGCCAGTGTTCCATTCATTGCCCGTTACCGTAAAGAAGTAACACAAGGTTTAGATGATACGCAGTTACGCCAATTAGATACTCGTTTAGCGTATTTACGTGATTTATATGAGCGCCGTGAAAAGGTCATTCAGTCATTGCAAGAACAGAATAAATTGAATGATGACTTGTTGGCGCGGGTGAATGCAGCCGAAACAAAAAATGCTTTAGAAGAAATTTATGCGCCGTACCGTCCTAAACGTACGAGCAAATCTTTCAAGGCGAAAGAAGCGGGCCTTGGACCAATTGCCGAAAAAATTATTTCAGAACAAATTGATCCGACAGAAGCATTGGCTGGTTTTAGTCATGAAGACTATCCGGACGTTGAAAGTCAGTTAGACGCAATCCAGCATATTCTGATTGATGACTGGGCACAAAACATCCCTCTTACTACAGAATTAAAAGCGACTTTTGCAAAAACAGCAGTATTAAAAAGTACTGTTGCATCTGAAGAGAAGAAAGAAGTGGGCAAAAAGTTCCGCGATTACTTTGAATTCTCTGAAGGCCTAAACAAATTACCATCACATCGTTTATTGGCGATGTTACGTGGCCGCCAAGAAAACGTACTTGGTTTAAAAGTTGATGGCGAAGATGATGCACCACTGGCTCGTATTGAAACTGAATACAACCTTGATCAGGTTCAGCCACAAACACGTCAAGATTTCTTAAAACAAACTGCAAAATTATTCTGGTTAGGTAAAGTCCGTCCTCAAATCGAGCATTCATTACTTACAGAAAAACGTCTTGCTGCTGAAGCAGAAGCAATGCAGGTGTTTGCTGAAAATCTTCGTCACTTATTGTTATCAGCGCCAGCTGGTAGCCGTACGACTTTGGGTGTCGACCCTGGTATTCGTACTGGTGTGAAACTAGCTGTGGTAAGCGAAGCTGGTGATGTACTTGCACATAGCACGATTTATCCATTTGCGCCTAAAGAAGATAAAGAAGGCTCAATTGCTGAGCTTGCACGTCTATGTCGTGAATACAATGTCGAGCTTATTGCTATTGGCAATGGTACTGCGAGCCGTGAAACAGAAGCTGTTGTAGCTGAAATGATGGCTGCAAATACAGATCTTAAATTAACTCGTGTAACTGTAAGCGAAGCAGGCGCCTCTGTTTACTCTGCAAGTGAACTTGCTGCGGCGGAACTGCCAGAGCTTGATGTTTCAATCCGTGGTGCAGTTTCTATTGCGCGCCGTTTACAAGACCCGCTTGCTGAGCTTGTTAAAATTGATCCGAAGTCGATTGGCGTAGGTCAATATCAACATGATGTGAACCAAACTGGTTTAGCAAAAACGCTTGATGCAGTTGTAGAAGACTGTGTGAACGCTGTTGGGGTAGATGTAAATACTGCTTCACCAGCAATCTTGGCTTATATTGCAGGTTTGAATAAAGCAATTGCACAGCAAATTGTTGAATACCGTAAAGAGCATGGCCGTTTTGACACACGTCAGGCACTTAAAAATGTACCGCGTCTTGGCGAACGTACTTTTGAACAGGCTGCTGGTTTCTTGCGTATCCAAAATGGTTCAGAGCCATTAGATGCATCTGCTGTTCACCCTGAAAGTTATGGTCTTGTTGAGAAAATTGTTGCAGCAAAAGCGACAACGGTAAAAGACATTATTGGTAATACCGAAATTATTCGTCAGGTAAAAGCAGAAGAGTTTGTTGATGACAAATTCGGTTTGCCAACCATTCAAGACGTTTTAGCAGAACTTGAAAAACCGGGCCGTGACCCTCGTCCAGAATTCCGCACAGCTAAATTCCGTGAAGACATTACTGAAGTTGCTCAGTTGACTGAAGGTATGCAGCTTGAAGGTGTTGTGACGAATGTGACGAATTTTGGTGCTTTTGTTGATATTGGTGTGCATCAAGATGGTTTGGTTCATATCTCTGAATTAGCCAATGAGTTCGTTTCTGACCCGCATAAAGTGGTAAAACCAGGTCAGATCGTACAAGTGCGTGTTATGCAAGTTGATGTTGAACGTAACCGTGTAAACTTAAGTATGCGTGCAGAAGGTGCGGCACCTGTGAAAGCACAGCGTCCACCACGTCGTGAACAAAATAACGAACAGCGTTCTGAGCGTAAACCACAAGGTAAACGTCCACAACCGCGTAAAGATCAAGTTGAACGTCCGCAGCGTAATAAGCAAGAAAAACCACAAGAGCAGAAAATTGGTGGTTTTGGTGCATTATTATTGCAAGCAGGAATTAAGGGTTCTAAATAAGAGCCTTTAGAGAACCTAAAAAAGCCTCCTAAACGGGAGGCTTTTTTATTGTTTCTAAATCGTCTTCTAAATGGCTAGTGCTATGTTTTATTAAAACATCACGCTCATAAAGATGAGGTGAATCTTAAGATCAACAAAAACGTCGTGAAATCTACAATCAACTATACAACGTTATAGCATAACTCAACTTTAACCCGATTCAGTTGTCAGACAATATCGATAAAGCCTTGAAGTAAGTTCCTCACTTTCAGGCAGTTACATTAAAAATTGATTGTTTTTTTATATTATAAATGGTTGTTTTTATGC
The DNA here is from genome assembly GCF_027855275.1 of Acinetobacter sp. AOR12_HL. Lineage (NCBI taxonomy): Bacteria > Pseudomonadati > Pseudomonadota > Gammaproteobacteria > Moraxellales > Moraxellaceae > Acinetobacter > Acinetobacter sp. AOR12_HL. The sequence continues at coordinate 48,547 of NZ_JAKTIJ010000022.1, forward strand.
CGGCTTTAGAACTGAAAAATAGATTTCACGTAAACGACCTCCTTTCGGGAGTGGTCGTATTTCTCGTGGCCTTACCCTTATGTTTGGGTATTGCCTTAGCCTCAGGTGCTCCAATTATTTCTGGCATTATTGCTGGAATAGTGGGTGGAATTATTGTTGGCCTGCTGAGTGGCTCTCACATCAGCGTTTCTGGCCCAGCAGCAGGGTTGACTGCGGTCATCCTTGTACAACTCGATCAATTAGGCGGCAATTATGCCGCCTTTTTATTGTGTATTGTATTTGCAGGAATTTTACAAATTCTGTTTGGTGTATTTAAGTTGGGTTTCTTTGCCAACTTTATTCCAAACAATGTCATTTTAGGATTATTGGCAGCCATTGGTGCCATTCTGATTGTGACACAGTTACCTTATTTATTTGGGTTGACTGATTTTTCATGGAAAGAAGTTTGGACTGCTACACCGGATACGTTTATCCAAAAATTTGATGCTGGAGCAGCATTGATTGGACTGTTGAGCTTATTTTTAATTTTAGCTTGGGACAGTAGCTCACTTAAAAAGTTAGCGTTGCCATCTGCCTTAATTGCCGTGGTACTCGCAGCAGTTTTTAACTTTGTTTTAATAAGTATCGGTTCTTCATGGGCTGTGCAAAGTAATAATTTGATTCAACTACCAAATATATTACAAGCACCAGAAGAGGTATTGGTTTTTCCTGACTTTAGCTATTTAGCTGAACCATTAATTTATACCGGAGCCATTACACTTGCGATCGTGGCATCTTTAGAAACATTACTAAATTTAGAAGCGGCCGATAAGCTTGATCCTCAAAAGCGTTCATCTCCACCTAATCGTGAGTTATGGGCGCAAGGAGCAGGTAATATTGTGTCGGGTTTAATTGGCGGAATGCCAGTGACCTCAGTGATTGTCCGGAGTTCTGTAAATGCCAATACAGGTGCACGTAGTAAATGCTCAACCATTATTCACGGGGTGTTGTTACTGCTTGCAATTCTATTTTTTGTCCCACTCATGAACATGATTCCTTTGTCTGCACTTGCAGCAATTTTGATCGTGACTGGTTTTAAACTGACTCATCCAAAGTTATTCAAACAGCTTTACCAAAAAGGTTGGAGACAGTTTTTACCATTCATTATTACCTTGGTTGCAATCTTGCTGACAGATTTATTAACCGGAATCTTGGTGGGGCTATTTACCAGTAGTGCATTTATTTTATATGGCAACTTCAATAAAGGCGTTCGTGTTTATAAAGAAAAGCATTTACATGGAATCGTGACGCGTATTGAACTTCCTTCACAAGTGACTTTTCTGAATCGTTCCGCACTCATTTCTGCCTTGGAACATGTTCATAAAGATCAGCAGTTGATTATTGATGCCACTCAATGTGATTCGATTGATCCGGATATTTATCAAGTCATTCAAGACTATCAAAATGAGACGGCAGTTAAACGCCAAGTCGACCTTAAGCTTATTGGATTTAAGCAGCACTATGAAGAGGTAGATGATGCAGTACTGGATATCTACATTAGTACGAGAGATTTACAACGTAAATTAAGTCCACAGCAAGTCATTACTTTACTTAAAGAAGGAAATGAACGTTTCGTTAAAAATGAGCGCTTGCAACGTGATATTTATCGCCAAATTCGTGTTACTGCAGATGAAGGCCAGCACCCAATTGCTGCTGTTTTGGGATGTATGGACTCACGTGCTCCAACTGAAATGATTTTTGACGTGGGTATTGGTGATCTATTTAGTTTAAGAATTGCAGGTAATATTGCAGGTCAAAAGGTATTAGGCTCGCTTGAGTTTGCTTGTCAGGCCAAAGGCTCAAAAGTCATTTTAGTTTTAGGCCATACTGACTGTGGTGCAGTGACTAGTGCATGTCAGTTACGCTTACAGCAAAAGCAAATCTCCGATGTCAAAGAGATGCCGCATATTCAATATGTGCTTGGTCCGCTCATGCATTCGGTAGAAAGTGTATATGACATTATGCAACCCCGTGAATTAAACAAGACCTTCGTAAATCAGGTAACTGCTATGAATGTTCACTACAATATCCAATATATTATTAATAACAGTAGGGTACTTAAAGACTTACTGGATCGTGGTGAAATAGCGATTGTTGGTGCGATTTACGATGTTAAAACAGGGCATGTCGAATTTTTAGATGCGTAAATAGAACCAAATAAAAAAAGCGCCTTCCATGAGGCGCTTTTTTATTTAAGCTTGCTGAATATTTTAAATTACCAATGCTCACCAGGGAAAATGCGTGCATATGCTTTTTGCACCCAGTTAAGTTTTTCAGCTTTTTTGCCTTTTGCGGCGTCTGAACTTGGAAACAGACGGAAACCAATCGACATAAACATATTGTTAATGCCAGGGGCCACTGAATAGGTCATAGAAGCCAAACGGCCTAAGTTAGTTGCAATACGTTTTGGACGTTTCACAATCGCATAAGCAATTAAATCGGCTGCTTGCTCAGGTGAGAGAGTCGGTACATATTTATAAATCTTGGTCGGCGCAATCATTGGTGTACGCACTAAAGGCATATAAATTGAAGTGATTGCAATTTTATGTGCATGAACTTCTGCTGATAGACAACGGCTAAATGCATCAAGCGCAGCTTTAGAAGCAACATAAGCCGAGAAGCGGGTTGCATTTGCTAATACACCAATCGAACTAATATTGATAATTTGCCCATCTTTGCGTTGAATCATGTGAGGCAAAATATTGAGCACTAAACGTACAGCGCCAAAGTAGTTTAATTGCATAGTACGTTCAAAGTCGTGGAAACGATCATAAGACTCATGAACGGCACGACGAATAGAGCGACCTGCGTTATTAATTAAAATATCAATATGGTCAACAGAAGCTAAAATCTCTTTAGAAACCTGATCAATCATTTCCATGTCGTTCAGATCACATGGGAAAATTGATGCCTGACCGCCACGGCTTTCAATATCTGCTTTGACTTCTTCTAATGTTTCTTGAGTACGGGCAACCAGTAAAACATGCGCACCAGCGTCAGCAAGTTTATTGGAAATCGTTAAACCGATTCCACTTGAGGCGCCTGTCACTAAGATGACTTTACCTTGTACCTTTTCCTGGAACAGAGCTTCTAATTTTTTATTCACAGCATTTTTACCTAAGTAGGGGCAGGGGCTATTTATTCCGGTATGTAATTTTTATTTTTACAACCGTTGGTTCATCCTGATGAACTCCTAAATATTGCCTTATCTTAATAGATGTTTAAAAATTGTCTAGTGTGTAAATATATGAAATTTAACAATTTATTTAGAGTAAAAACTCTAAATTATTACCCTAATCCATTAATTATTCTTAATAGATAAATCATTTGAAAATAAAAAAGCCTCTATATTCCAGAGGCTTGTTAGATGAGTTTAAAATTTATACAGATGAAAGTGCTTGTTCTAAATCGGCAATTAGGTCATCAACATGCTCGATACCAATTGAAAGACGGACCATATCTTCACTTACACCAGCAGCTTTTAGTTCTTGTTCGTTGAGTTGGCGGTGAGTTGTGGTTGCAGGGTGACACGCCAGACTTTTCGCATCACCAATGTTCACAAGGCGGGTAAATAGCTGGAGAGCATCAATGAAGCGAGTACCACCTTCACGGCCATCTTGAACCCCAAAAGATAAAATTGCAGAAGGTTTACCTTTTACATATTTTTGCGCAAGTTGGTGTTGTGGATGATCTTTTAAGCCTGCGTAATTGACCCATTTTACTTTCGGATGATTTTGCAAATATTCCGCAATTCTTTGTGCATTTTCAGTATGGCGTTCCATCCGTAAATTAAGCGTTTCTAGTCCCTGTAAAATTAAGAAAACACTGAGCGGACTAATAGCTGCGCCTGTATTACGTAATGGTACAACGCGAGCCCTTGCTATATAGGCAGCTTCACCTAATGCCTCGACATAGTTCACACCATGATAGCTTGGGTCTGGCGTGTTCAATACCTTAAAACGCTCCGGATATTTACCCCAAGGAAACTTACCGCTATCGATAATCGCACCACCAATACTATTGCCATGACCACCAATATATTTAGTCAAAGAATGTATGACGATATCGGCGCCATATTGGAATGGTTTTAATAAAGCAGGGGTAGCGACTGTATTATCAACAACGACAGGTACGCCATATTCATGGGCGATTTTCGAAATTTCTTCTAGATCGATGATATTTCCAAGCGGATTGCCGATTGACTCAACAAAAACAAGTTTAGTTTTATCATCAATTAAGTTACGTAAGCTTTCAGGCTTTTGATAATCAAAAAAGCGAACTTCAATGCCTTGTTTTGGCAGGGTATGAGCAAATAAGTTGTACGTTCCACCATATAAAGTTGAGACTGAGGCAATATTATCTCCAGCTTCAGTAATGGTCTGAATTGCGTAAGTAATAGCTGCCATTCCCGATGCCAAAGCTAATGCCCCAATACCGCCTTCTAACGCAGCAAGGCGCTGCTCAAGTACGGCTGTGGTTGGATTCATAATACGGGTATAGATATTGCCTTGAACTTTTAAATCGAAAAGGTCGGCACCGTGTTGTGTGTTATCAAATGCATACGAAGTTGTTTGATAGATAGGGACTGCAACAGCTTTAGTGGTTGCTTCTGGAGTGTAGCCTGCGTGAATGGCTAAGGTTTCATCTTTATAAGTCATGATTACTTCATCTTCGTGAGTTAAATATTGAGCGAGTCTAGCTTAAAATTTATATAGAAAATTGCAGAAATTCTGGTTTGTTATCCAATTTTAGGAATATAGATAGAAAAATATACGCTGAAACGTTGTATAAATCTTATACATAAACATTTTGCAACTTATTGAAAAAGAAAATTGTTTGATAAATCCGTACGATGGAAATCATAACTTCAAGTCATTAGTGTTTTCATCGTATAATACGCGCGATTATTTTGTCGCGTCTTGCGATGTATTGGTTTTTCAATTGAGGAGTCCTGCGTGGCCCAATATATTTATACGATGAACCGAGTGTCTAAGATGGTTCCGCCAAAGCGCGAAATCTTAAAAGACATCTCTTTATCATTTTTCCCGGGTGCCAAAATTGGTGTTCTCGGTTTGAACGGTGCGGGTAAGTCTACCTTGCTTCGTATTATGGCTGGCGTAGATAAAGATTTCTCTGGTGAAGCTCGTGCACAACCTGGAATTAAAATCGGCTATTTAGAGCAAGAACCGCCACTTGATCCAACTAAAGACGTTCGTGGTAACGTTGAAGATGGTGTGCGTGAAGCTTTAGATGCTTTAGAGCGTCTTGATCAGGTATTTGCAGAATATGCAGACCCAGATGCTGATTTTGATGCGCTTGCAAAAGAGCAGGAAAAATTAGAATCAATTATCCATGCTTGGGATGCACATAACCTAAACAACCAGCTTGAAATCGCGGCAGATGCCTTGAACCTTCCAGCTTGGGATGCAGATGTAACTAAGCTTTCTGGTGGTGAACGCCGTCGTGTAGCACTTTGCCGTTTATTGCTCTCTAAACCAGATATGTTGCTTCTTGACGAACCAACGAACCATTTGGATGCAGAGTCTGTATCTTGGTTAGAGCGTTTCTTAAAAGATTTCCCTGGCACAATCGTGGCGATTACGCACGACCGTTATTTCTTAGATAACGTTGCCGAGTGGATCTTGGAGCTTGACCGTGGACACGGTATTCCTTATCAAGGTAACTATACTTCTTGGTTGGAGCAAAAAAATGCTCGTTTAGAACAAGAGCAGAAACAAGAAGAATCTTTTGCTAAAGCATTGAAAAAAGAACTTGAATGGGTTCGTCAAAATGCGAAAGGTCAGCAAAAGAAAAACAAAGCGCGTATGGAGCGTTTTGAAGAGCTTAACTCACGCGAATTCCAACAGCGTAATGAGACCTCTGAAATCTATATTCCACCTGGTCCACGTTTAGGTAACAAGGTTGTTGAAGTAGAAAATATCAGCAAGTCATTTGGTGATCGTTTACTTTACGAAAACTTGTCATTTACCGTACCACCAGCAGCAATTGTAGGTATTGTTGGTCCTAACGGTGCCGGTAAAACGACTTTATTCCGTATGATGACAGGTGAGCAAAAACCTGACACCGGTACTGTAACACTTGGTGATTCAGTTAAAGTTGCTTATGTTGGTCAGATTCGTGACACTTTAGATGATAACAAAACTGTTTGGGAAGAAGTTTCTGGCGGTTTAGACATCTTGAAAGTGGGCGATTATGAAATTGCATCACGTGCTTATATTGGTCGTTTTAACTTTAAAGGCCAAGATCAGCAAAAACGCGTAGGTGAATTGTCAGGTGGTGAGCGTAACCGTTTACAACTTGCGAAAATTTTACAGCAAGGTGCAAACGTTATCTTACTGGATGAGCCATCAAACGACTTGGACGTAGAAACTTTACGTGCACTTGAAGATGCAATTTTGGTATTCCCGGGTACAGTCATGGTTGTGTCGCATGACCGTTGGTTCCTTGACCGTATTGCGACTCATATCTTGTCATTTGAAGATGAGCAACCAGAGTTCTATACAGGTAACTATACCGAGTTTGAAGCTTATCGCCGTGCTAAGCTAGGTGACGACGCCCAACCTCATCGCAAGAAATACAAAAAAATTAGCGGTTAATTACTGCTAAATTTAAAAACCAGCCTAAGGGCTGGTTTTTTGTTAGAAGGCAATTTTACTAAAAGCTTCTTGTAAGCAACGTTCAGCATCAGGATGTCCCTGACTTGCTGCTTTGTTTAACCACTTTTCAGCTTCAGTGTAGTTTTTATCTAAACCAAATTGACCATTTAAATAGCCAATACCAAGTTTAAAGGAAGCGTCAGCATTACCTCTTAAAGCTGCACGGAGGTAGCACCACATCGCATTGCGGTCATTTGGGGTAATATCTAACCAATTCTGCATACGTTCATGATCTTGTATGGCTAACTCTTCAAAGCGTAAGCCTTGTTCAATTTCATCCTCAGCTTGTGAATGCATATCGGCTGGTAAGTTTTCAAAGGCAAACAAGTGATTAAGCCCATGCTTGATTGTTTTCATATTCATGACAGTCTCCCCTTGTTCCTCAATTTGATTGAATTGACTCACACTTTTAAGCTAGTCCCTTATATGAAAATCTTATGTTATTTTTTGTAAATCTGATATAGCGCATTTGGATGAAAAATGATGAAGTTTTAGCTTACATAAAAGTTACACGTGTTTTTACGCTTAGCGAAATTTCTATAAAAGTATTGGTATACAAACATGAAAATAGAATTTAAAAAGTTTAAGAACAAATGATTATTCAAAATAAAAAAATTGAGAAAATTTATAAATATCAAACAAAAGAAATTTTCTTAAACAAAACCAGCCTAAGGGCTGGTTTTGTTTTTAGATTAGTAAGGGTGCTTATTTAGTAAAGTCACCTCGTAAATCTGACAAGATGAGAGAAGGGGCTACCGTCACTATATCAAATGCCATCGCTAAAGGATAAAGCGCCATACGCGTTACACGTTTAAACGGATGTTTCTTGGTAATTTCATCTTTTTGTTGTAAGGCGATTGGATATGGAGTTGGAATCGTTTGTTGAACTTTTAAAGTAGGACTGGTTTGATAAATTTGGCCTTTAAAACGAATAATAGCGTAAGGATATAAAAGCTGTGTTTGGTTTTCCATAACCATAAAATGATTTTTAAACCCTAAATTTTTTAAATTTTCTTTCTGTTGATCAGAGAGTTTTGAAGCGGGAATATTGTATTGAAACTTGAGTTCACCATGAAAATGCGTAGGATCATCCATTTCAAGTAGCAGAGGAGATGGAATAATTAAAGTTCTTTGATTTACAGGAATATTTTTAATGATATTTAAAAATTCCGAACTTCCTTCGGTCATTAAATAATTAAAGTCTTGACCTATAAATACGACGCCTTGTTCTTGCTGGTTTTTAACGGCTTGCCCAAGTGCAATAATTTGATCTGTTTTTAAAATAGTTGTTTGGACCTCAGTCGTCTCATTCGGCAGGGCAGTCGATAAAATAGAAGTTGCACATCCACTTAAGCCAAGACAAGTTACTAGTAGGCAAGTGGTCAATGTTTTATACATGAACATTACTCTTAAAAATTATTTTTAAAAAACTTAGGAAAGATATGGGTTAAGAATGGAACCCATAAATCAACGTTTTGTAATTTTATTACATGTAGCTCGCCTGCTATAGTTGCTTCGTGCAATTTCTAACAGCCATGGTGTACTGTTGCCACGTTCTGCAATTTTCATGTCCGTCTTATTCTGTTTGCTTATATTCCAGAGTTTATGGAATATAGCAGCGGCTTTCTGCGCGCATGAAAATCAAGAAAAAGCACTACATCATTTTGGTCATCATGCAGCTTTAAATGTATATCAAACGTCTTCACATACCCATGTTGAACATACTGAGACTTTAGACGCTGCTCATAAAGCACCTTTAAACTTACAAGACCATCATGATCATTTACCGACATGTTTTCATGTCGTCATGACAGAAGTTGCAAAACAAGCTCAAACCCCTGTTTTGCATGTGCATGAACTTTCACAAATTTATCATTGGTCCAATTCTTACCAGTCTCCACATCTTAGTGCCTTAAAACCGCCTCCTGTTTTAACCCCGCTATAGGTGGGGTAGCCAAAAAAAGCCCACCGCATCTTTTATTTATTGCGGGGCTAAAACATGTCTTCTATTTTTTTAAATCGGGTGAGCCATCCCGACTTATTGAGTTGTAACGTTAAGATAACGTTGAAAAAGGTTGTAACTATCTCAAGCCTGTCTATTGTTATGTTATTGGCAGGACAAATGGCAAATGCTGCTTCTGATATTCAACAGGGCTCTTATACCCAAAAAGCAGCTTTTAGTTTTGAACAGGCATTAGCGCGAACACAAAGCTATCAAACTCAACAAGGTGTCTGGCAGGCACAGCAGCAAATGGCTGAGGCGCAATTAAAACAAAGTCGCTTATGGGCAAATCCAAGTCTTTCTATTGAGCAAACAGGTTTGCAGAGTGACCAAGAAAAAGAACTCGCGATTGGCATCTCTCAGCCTTTAGATATTTTTGGGCAGCGTAAGGCCGCACAGCATTTAGCTAAAGTAGAAATGTCAAAGGTTGACTTGGCCGAACAACGTTATAAGGCTGAGCTTGAGTTAATAGTTAAATATTTCTGGTCACAAGTGGCCTTGCTTGAACTTGAAAAGTCTCTCATTGGAGAACAGTTAGCAGTTAGCCAAGAGAACTTGTCTGCATCGGAAAAGCGTTATCAGGCAGGGAGTATTGCTCAGGTTGATGTAGATCGAGTACGTATGTCTCACTTGGAAAACCAGCGTTTATATCAGCAGGTCGATTTGAAACTACAAGTTGCTAAACAGCAACTGGCCAACTTATGGGGCGGTGATTCAAATCAGATCCAACTATCTCAAAGCTCTAATCAGCTGTGGGTATTGGCAGCGGATGTAGATACTGGTCAAGATCGGCAAAACAATTTGCTAGAGCGCTCTTTTCAACTAGATGCTCTTGCGCAGCAAGCCACTATTCAACAGCTTAAGGCAAAAGCAAGGCCACAACCTACGGTAACTTTGGGGGTGAATAACACTCGTTCTCCAGAGCAGCGTACGGAAAATCAAATCCGCTTAGGGGTGGAAATTCCTTTAAATCTTTTTAATCGTCAACAATACGGAATCAAGATTGCTCAGGCCAAACAAGAGCTGTCTCAACGACAACAGAGCTTTTATCGACAGCAGAATCAAGTGGATATTGAAACTCTGATGTCAGAGTTAAAAGGCTTACATATTCAGTTCAAGCAATTAAATGATCAGCAAGTTCCTCTTGCCGTACAGGTTCAACAAAAAACATTGCAAGGTTTCCGTTTGGGTAAGTTTGCGGTTACCGATGTGCAGCAAGCCACAATGCAGTTGCAAGATGTGCGCTTACGTAAAGTCGAGCTATTAAAACAGGCTTGGCAAAATTCAATTGAAATTCAAAGTTTACGTCTTGGGCTAGAGCCAGAACAGATCATGGCGAAAGATGCCTTAATGCAACTTAATCAACGTGCTTGGCAACAAGCTCAAACATTCCCAACTCAGGCAGGAGAATAATAATGTCGGCAAATTTAAAGAAAAATTCTCAATGGCTTTGGGTTGGAGTAATTGCTGCCATTACTGCAATATTAATTGGTTTACTCGTTTTAAATTCAAAAAATAAATCTAATTCTTCGGAACCATCGGAAGGCCACGGGCATGCTGAAGAAGAGGGTGAAGAACACCATGATGAGGGAGAAAAACCACTACTACTCACTGCTCAGCAAATGCAGGAACAAAATTTAAAAATTGAACAAGCTGAACTAGGTGAAGTTCCTCAACTTCAGACTTATCCAGCCAAACTAGTAGTCAATACTGACCGCCAAGCCCATGTTTCGCCAAGTTTTAGTGGTCGTGTCGAAGCGGTATATGTTGAACTAGGACAACAAGTTAAAAAAGGCCAGACACTTGCAAGCTTATTAGTGCCAGATTTAGTCGATCAGCAAGCCAATTTGCAAATAGCCCAGTCTAATCTTGAGTTAGCACGTCAGGACTATGAGCGTGAACGTAGCTTATGGTCTCAAGGAATTTCTGCGAAACAAGATTATCAACGAGCTTATAACGCCTATCAGCAAGCACAAATTCAGGTTAAAGCAGCTCGCTCGCGCTTAAGTGCATTCGGGGCAGGTTCTGGTTCAGCAGGGCGTTATACCTTAACAGCGCCAATTGCGGGTATCGTGAGTAATAAAGATATTGTAGTGGGTGAAAACGTACAGTTAGCAGATCAGCTTTTTATTATTAATCAGCTTGATCGGTTATGGCTGGAATTTATTTTACCAAGCAATGCAAATATCAATGTACAGCCAAATCAACAGATTGAATTTAAATCTTTACAAACTGGGAATACATTTTCTGCTCAGGTTCAAAGTTTAACAACAGAGGCAGATGCTCAGACTGGACGCTTACAAGTGCGTGCCAAAGTTTTGGCAAATAGCAGTGAGCTGCGTCCAAACTTGATGGTTAATGTTGAGCTAAATGCAGGATCAACACAAAAAGTGACTCGTGTAAAAGCGCAAGCAGTTCAACAAGTCGAAGGTAAAGACGTTATCTTTACACCAAAAATGGTCAAAACAGGTTTTGAGTTTGAACCTGTGACTGTACAGCTGGGCCAACGTTCTAAAGATGGTCAATGGGTTGAAGTTGTAAAAGGAATAAATCCAAGCCAGCGCTATGTTGCAGAAGGCAGCTTCTTACTGAAGTCCGAATTGGAAAAAGGAGAGGCTGAGCATGGACATTAATAAGCCTGAGCTGCCCAAGCCAGAAGGACTGTTTGACAGAGTTATTCAGTTTGCTATTCAAAATGCTATTTGGGTCATGCTATTTGTTCTGGCGTGGATTGGTGTTGGCATTTGGAGTTATCAAAAACTCCCTATTGATGCCGTTCCAGATATTACCAATACCCAAGTCCAGATTAATACTCAAGCCAATGGGTATACCGCTTTAGAGGTCGAACAGCGGATTACCTATCCTATTGAAAATGCGATGGCAGGAATTCCAAATCTGGAACAAACTCGCTCTATTTCTCGTTATGGGCTTTCCCAAGTCACCATCATTTTTAAAGATGGGACAGATATTTATTGGGCAAGACAACTGATTAACCAGCGTTTACAAGAAGCGGATGGCCAACTACCCGAATCAGTTGATCCAGTCATGTCTCCTGTTTCTACAGGTTTAGGTGAAATTTACCAATGGGTGATAAAAGCAAAAACAGGCGCTAAGAAAGCAGATGGCACGGCCTATACAGCCATGGATTTACGTGAAATTCAGGACTGGATTGTGCGTCCTCAATTGCAGCGTGTGAAAGGTGTGGCCGAAATTAACAGTATCGGTGGCTACAATAAAACCTATATTGTGTCACCTGATTTAAAACGTTTGCAGCAGCTTCAAATTTCAATCAATGAATTTCAAACTGCTCTGCAAGAAAATAATGAAAATCGCGGTGCAGGTTTTATCGAAGAAAACGGAGAGCAACTCACCGTTCGTGTGCCGGGCATGTTAAATAGTGTTGAAGATATTCAAAACATTACTGTAAGTACCAAAAATGGTTTGCCGATCCGCGTGGCTGATGTTGCGAATGTCTCTATTGGACATGATTTAAGAACAGGGGCTGCAACTTACAACGGTGAGGAAACGGTTCTTGGCATTGCCATGATGATGATGGGAGAAAACAGCCGTACAGTTGCTCAGGCGGTTGATGCCAAAATTAAGGAAATACAATCTACCTTGCCTAAAGGGGTAGAAATCGAGACGGTTTATGACCGGACGAGTTTAGTAAATAAAGCAATTGCAACCGTACAGAAGAACCTTGTAGAAGGCGCAATTCTGGTTATTGTGATTTTATTTATTTTTCTAGGAAATTTTCGAGCTGCTTTAATCACAGCCTGCGTTATTCCACTTTCGATGTTATTTACCCTGACAGGTATGGCTGAGCAAAATATTAGTGCCAACCTAATGAGCCTAGGAGCGCTTGATTTCGGGATTATTGTAGATGGTGCTGTGGTTATTGTAGAGAACTGTATTCGACGTCTGGCAGAAGCACAGCATGCTCTACATCGGCCTCTTACGCGGTCTGAACGATTCAAAGAAGTTTTCCTTGCAGCAAAACAGGCCCGTCGCCCACTGATTTTTGGGCAAATGATTATTTTAGTGGTCTATTTACCTATTTTTGCCCTATCTGGTGTTGAAGCCAAAATGTTCCATCCAATGGCGATGACAGTGGTGATGGCATTATTGGGTGCCATGATTCTTTCTGTGACATTTGTACCTGCGGCAGTTGCTCTTTTTGTTACAGGTGAAGTGAAAGAAAAAGAAACACGTTGGATGCAGCTTTTAAAGCAGAAATATCAAAATATTCTCGATCAGGCTTATCAACTTAAAATTGTGGTCGTTAGTTTTGCATTAAGTATTTTAGTTCTCACAGGTGTATTAGCTACCCAAATGGGTAGTGAATTTGCTCCGCAGCTCAGTGAAGGTGACTTTGCCCTGCAGCAAATGCGTTCACCAAGTACTGGTCTCGAGCAATCACTGCGAATGCAGGAAAATACTGAAAAGCTCATTTTGAAAAACTTTCCAGAAGTGAAAGCTGTTTTTGCTCGAACAGGGACAGCTGAGGTTGCAACTGATGTGATGCCGCCGAATATCTCTGATGCGGTCATTTTGCTTAAACCGCATGATCAATGGCCAAACCCGAAAGAGACGCTAGGTGAGCTACGTTCACGTATGGAAGCTTTCTTGGCAACCTTACCGGGTAATAACAGTGAGTTCTCTCAACCGATTGAGCTACGCTTTAATGAGCTAATTTCAGGGATTCGTAGTGATATTGGCGTCAAGATTTTTGGCGACGATATGCAAGTACTCAATGAGCAGGCACAGGCACTCGCTCAGAAAGTACAAAAAATTTCAGGAGCTACCGCGGTTAAGGTAGAACAAACTAGCGGTTTACCGGTGCTGAGTGTCGAAATTAATCGTCCTCTGGCCGCGCAATACGGATTATCAGCCAAAGCTATTCAAGATATTGTTGCTGCAAGTGTTGGTGGACAAAATGTTGGACAGATTTTACAAGGCGATAGACGATTTGATTTTGAAATTCGCCTAGAAGACCAGCAGCGTACCATCCAAAACTTAGCTCAACTTCCGATTCAGTTGCCAAATGGTGGACTTATCCAACTTCAAGATGTAGCTAAAGTTGAACGTACCTCAGGCCTAAATCAGGTGGGACGTGAAAATGGGAAGCGCCGTGTCATTATTACTGCGAACGTAGAAGGCCGTGACTTAGGGTCATTTGTTCAAGAGTTAAGAACAACACTCGCAAAAGAACAACTGCCAGCGGGTTATTGGTTGGAATATGGCGGTCAATTTGAAAATTTAGCTTCAGCTGCTGCACGAATGAAAATAGTTGTTCCATTGGCGCTTGCTATGATTTTCATTCTGCTCATGGCTGTATTCCATAATGTGAAAGAAAGCTTACTCGTGTTTAGCGGTGTGCCGTTTGCTTTGTCGGGTGGTCTGATTGCCCTTTGGCTAAGAGATATTCCACTGTCCATGTCAGCTGGTGTTGGGTTTATTGCCTTATCCGGCGTCGCTGTTTTGAATGGTCTGGTAATGCTGAGCTTTATTAAAGAGCTTAGAGAAAAATTTGATATTCAAACAGCCACGTGGAATGGGGCGATCTTACGTTTAAGACCGGTACTCATGACGGCTTGTGTTGCTTCACTTGGTTTTATTCCAATGGCTTTGGCAACAGGAACTGGTGCAGAAGTTCAACGGCCTTTGGCAACAGTGGTTATTGGTGGCATTATTTCATCTACGATATTAACTTTGGTTTTATTACCGGTCATTTATCGATGGATGAATGAAGACAAGATGAAAAGTGTTGAGCATTCATAATGCCATCGATTTGAGATATCTTTTTTGATTACAAAATTTAAGTCGAAAAAGTGTTTGTAAGAGTTAAAGGTAAAGGTGTCTTCATCGTTACTTTTAACTCACCATAAAGATAAATAAAAAGGAGTCCGCAAAATGGGTGGACATCATGGTCATGATCATAGTCATGCTGTAGTGACTGAAGGTAATGCTAAAAAATTAACGATTGCCTTGGCGCTTACCACGACATTCTTAATTGTTGAGGTGATTGCAGGTTTAATCACACAAAGTTTGGCATTGCTCTCTGACGCTGCACATATGTTTACAGATGCAGCTGCTTTAGCAATTGCTTTGGTTGCCATACAGATTTCTAAACGCCCTGCCGATAATAAACGTACTTTCGGTTATCAGCGCTTTGAAATTCTGGCCGCTTTATTTAATGCACTTATGCTTTTTGTGGTGGCAATTTATATTTTATATGAAGCCTATATCCGCTTTTCGCAGCCACCTGAAATTCAAAGTGTAGGTATGCTCATTGTGGCGACCATTGGTTTGGTAATAAACCTCATCTCAATGAAAATTCTTATGTCGAGTGCCAATAACAGCTTAAATGTGAAAGGTGCTTATCTAGAAGTATTGAGTGATGCACTAGGCTCAGTTGGCGTTATTATTGGTGCAATTATTATTTACTTCACTAATTGGTACTGGATTGACACGCTTATTGCGGTACTGATTGGATTTTGGGTGTTGCCAAGAACATGGGTTTTACTTAAACAAAGTATTAATATTTTGCTCGAAGGTGTACCCGAAGAAGTCGATATTGAAAAGCTACGTGCAGATTTACTTTCATTAAATGGTGTGGAGAGTATTCACCAACTCAAAGTATGGGCAATTACGTCTAAAAATATCCATTTAACCGTGCACTTATTTGCGCCTGAAGCTGACCGTAATAAGCTCTATCAAGATGCAGTTGAAATGCTTTCTCATGAGCATGGTATTGGTGAAGTGACATTGCAAATTGAAGATGATGCTGAGATCAACTGTCAGCATATTGCTCAACATGCTTCACACGAGCATAACGAAAATGACAAGACGCATTCACATCAGCATTAAGCTGATGTGAATATAGTTTTAAATTTCCCACTCATGATTGCAGTCACGACATTTCCAATGTTTTTGTGACTGCATAAATGCTTGCATAGATAATTTAAAATCAGGCAAATCGCGCCAGAACATAAAACCTGCGCCTACAGTAACCACAAATGCAACTACTGTTGCAATTTGAAGAGAGCTGCCTGCACCATTGCCAAAAATCCACATAAAAATACTAATCACAACCAAGAGTAAAAGTACAAAAATGGCAGGAACTAAAATCACTAAGCTTTTAGGCACAACAGGTTTAGCACTATTAACACCTTGGCTCACCGGCATAATTTTAACACTTTGACATTGAGGGCAACGATATTGCATGACAGCTCCACATTAAATTTGAATCTATTCTAACGGAAATGCAAAGAAAGAAAAAAATTTGTAGCTGATTAAAAAAGTTGAGGTGAATATCCGATATAAAATACTTTTTTGAAACAAGGGTATATAAAAAAACGATGATTTATGCGTACACATAAAAATTAAAATAATGCTGTAGAGCATGCTAATCTAGATAAAAACCAAGTGTGTCCAACACTGGAAATGAGCTGAAATGCTCATTAATAGGATGTGAAAGAAATATAAAAAGGAGAGGGACTTGGGTCAAGAAGATGACAATAAGTCGAAGCCTACAACGACATCAACAGTTTCAGGGAATCCTGACCCTATAAAACTGTCATTCTCACGCCGTTTGCTGCATAAAACATTACAGCATGCGCAAGACGCCGTCGGGTTTGCTAGTGATACTACACGTAATCTTGCTGAAGTTGCTGATGCAGCCTTAGATGCTTTGGATCAGGTGACCTCTCATACAAAGCGTGGAGTGGTGGGCATGACCAACCTGGCAGCAGGGACTGTCAGAGATATGGTGTCTGAAACAAGTGAAACTGCAAGACAGGTTGCCTTAATCATGGCACGTACTTTTCTAGGTAAAAGTACCTTGAATTTGTATTTGCCTGAAATGCTATTAAACAGTCAAATTCGTAAACGCATAGATCGTTCTGAAATTGATGATATTAAAGTTCAATGTGGCAATGATCGGTTTCAGGTTGAAATCGATGGGCACTATCACCGTTTCCTATATCGCTTAAGTTTAGATTTTCGAGTATTGGAATGTCGCATTGGACAAGAAAAGTTCTTACGCTTACGCCAAATGGATGAAAGTCTGGATGTGCAAATACGTCATGGTGGAACATTATCGAATTGGGCTGTTCGCCGTATTGGTCGAGTAGGTTTTGAAGTGATTAATATGTTGCCTATTCCATCGCTGATTAATCATTTGATTCGTGATATTCCGGGTATTCAGCGTGATGGTCATCGCATGTGGTTCATTGACCTTGAGCAAGCAGGTTTTATTGATTTCATTAATAACCGTTCATGGATGGTAGAAAAACTTTTAAATTTAACCGACTTTAGTATTCTACCGGGACTCAATATTTTAAGAGAAAGTCGTGAGCTTGTGCAGCAACTGGTAGATCAGTTCGAAATAAAAGGACTACGTGTTCAATCAGGCCGTCTAGAAGTTCAAGTTGGAATCGCAAATTAAATAAGTGTGACGGGAAGCTGGTTTATGATCAGCTTTTTTATTGTCTAGATAAGAAAAAAGCCACTGTCGTTATGCAGTGGCTTTTTAGAATTTGGCGTCCCTACGGGGATTCGAACCCCGGTTACCGCCGTGAAAGGGCGATGTCCTAGGCCTCTAGACGATAGGGACTTATATGAGGCATACATCTGAAAAATATTGGCGTCCCTACGGGGATTCGAACCCCGGTTACCGCCGTGAAAGGGCGATGTCCTAGGCCTCTAGACGATAGGGACGTTTCAGAGGTGGGCGTATATTAGGTCGATTTAATAAAAGTGTCAAATAGTTTTCTGAAGAAATATTAAAAAAATCAGTTAAGCGCTTAAAAATAACTCAAATTGTAGAAAATATATACGTTTATAGATATTTTTTATTGGAAAGGCTCAATAATTGTTTTTACCACAGCATGATGCTGTAAGTAACCGACAATTTCATGAGGTTGGTTGGCAAAAGTAAAAATCTCTTGATTAATAATGGGGGGATTAAAATTAAAAGGTGCTTCACTTAATGGAAAAGCGGTTAAAAAGTCATCTTTAGAATAAAAGTTATACCAGTCGCCCTTTAAGCATTTAGGACGTTCAATGGGAGTGGGGAGTTTGCTTTGTATGACGCGAAAAGAAAGAGGGGATGCTAAGGTAATAAAGCGCTGTACTGAAAACTGATAGGAAGGATCTGATAATAAATGATAGGCAATCACAGAACCCAAAGAGTGGGCGACTACAATACAATCTTCATCATCATGCATTTGTTTTAAAATTCTTTGATGAACCTCATACATAAAATCAGGATTAGATAAGTACATATAAGTTTCAATCAAGAATTGCTGAATTAAGCTTTCATGTAATTTCGGAAAATTATTTAAAAGAACCACCATTTCCTTAAGAACGCGATCTTTCACCAACTGTGAAGTTAAATATAAACGCTCTGATAAGCTTTGTGCTGGTTGATCGGGTGAAAGAGGAAGATGGGGTATAAAAGGAGTATGTTCCTTGGGTGTTGATGGCTGATGATGTAAATGGATGGGTAAATGAAAGTTAAAAGTTTTTGGAAGTAAAGTATTAAGATCAAGTTGATTGGATAATTGATACTTCGTCATTAAATCGCCATAAAATGGCATATGTATATGTAGATCTCTTAAATTAACTCTACAGTGCAATTGTTTTAAGCCCAGTTTAAATACTTTTAGCCAGTGCTCTTTTAAACGATGTGCTGTGTAATTCTGCTGATTCATCCCATGGATAAATATAATTTTCATTGTATACAAGGAATTGTTTTTTAATATAAATTTAAATCTACAACGGTAGATTATATAAAGCCAGTCTCTAAGCAAAAAAAAGTGTAGCTTTTTGCTACACTTTTTAAATTACAAACACTTAAGCTTTATTTCGATAGAAAATAAAGTAGCTGAGATAGCACAAGGCAGTAAAAATTAAGCAACCTATAAAGCCAGCACGCATTTCAGGATCTGCTGCCATACTTAAACAGGTAATAAAGCAGAAAAGAAAACCTAAAATTGGAACGATAGGGAATAACGGTGCTGCATATTTTAAATCGCTAATTGTATGCCCGGAACGGTACCATTGACGACGGAAATTGAACTGGCTTAAACAAATACTCATCCAGACAATAACCATGGTAAAAGCTGCAACACCTAACAAGTTTTTAAAGATGGTTTCAGGAGCAAATTGCTCTGATAATAAGCCTGGAATTGCGCCGAACATCGTTACAACTAAAGCAACAATAGGTGTTCCGCTTTTTGAAAGTGTTGCAAATACACCCGGAAGGAGTTTTTGCTCCGATAAAGACCACATCATACGTGAAGCTGCATATAATCCCGAGTTTGCGGCTGAGAGTAGTGCAGTAATAATAACAAAACGGATGATGTCATCTGCATATGGAATACCGATGTAATTAAATACGGTAACGAAAGGACTATTACTTACGTTGTCACCACCTAAACCAGCAAGTTGGAAAGGAAGTAATGCACTAATTACAATAATGGTGCCTACAAAGAAGATAAGAAGACGCCAGATTGCAGCATTAATCGCTTTAGGGACATTCTGAGCCGGATCTTTAGTTTCGCCAGCAGCTACGCCAATTAACTCTGTTCCAGAGAAAGCAAAGTTGACAATGAGCATAGTGGTGAAAATAGGAAGAAAACCGTGTGGGAACCAACCTTGGGCAGTTAAATTACTAAACAATGGAGCAGTTTGAGCGCCGTGGAAAGGAATTAAGCCAAAAATTGCTAATAATCCAAGCACAATAAAAGCAATAACGGTAATGACCTTAACTAGCGCTAGCCAGAACTCTGACTCGGCAAATACTCGGGTTGAACTGATATTTAACCCGAAAATAGTTACTGCAAAAATAAGTGTCCAGATCCACATTGAGATTTGTGGAAACCATTCCTGCATGAGTAGAGCAGCGGCGGTAAACTCGGTTCCTAGCGTTGCTGTCCATGTTAGCCAGTACATCCATGAAATCATGTAACCTGTACTTGGACTAATGTACTTTCGAGCGTATGCGCCGAAAGAACCCGAAACGGGCATATGTACAGCCAGCTCGCCTAAACAGAGCATGACCATGTAAGCAATTGCACCCCCAAGAATATAGGCAATAATTGCGCCAATAGGTCCAGTTTGTGAAATGACTTCCCCTGAACCCAAAAATAAACCAGTACCGATTGCTCCACCTAGCGATAACATGACAAGGTGGCGGGTACTCATGGCTCTTTTTAAAGGTGCAGTACTGTTCTGATGCTGAGCATCTAGTTGTTTGTCAGATGGCTGCATATTACACATTGAGAGAATTTGAGAAAGACGCTATTTTAGATAAAATAGACAAATGTGCAATCAAGAAGCAGTCAAAGAATAGACAGGAAGGTGACGATAGAGTCTTTAAAAGGAATTTTTAAAATAGAAAATGGCGTCCCTACGGGGATTCGAACCCCGGTTACCGCCGTGAAAGGGCGATGTCCTAGGCCTCTAGACGATAGGGACTTGATGAGGCAAACACAAAGGAGCTTGGTGGAGCCAAGCGGGATCGAACCGCTGACCTCTACAATGCCATTGTAGCGCTCTACCAACTGAGCTATGACCCCAGTTTGTGTGAGCGCAATATTAGGGTGAATGCGCTCACACGTCAATAAAAAAATGAATTAAGCTTCGCTAGTTGCTTCATTTTTCGGCAATTTTAAACTTTCATTAAGCTTTTCCCAGTTTTTTACCTCTTTTTTACTCGGTGCACCCACAATTTCTAGTGCATGTCGTAAGCGAGCAAAGGTTAAGTCAGGGCCAAGCGTAACCATTGACTGCATAACTGGTGTTGAACTTGTTGAGCCAGCAATTGCAATAAAGAACGTTGGCATGAAGTCACGTAATTTAATGCCCATTTGATTTGCCAAATCCATTAAAGTTTGACTAACTGTGTCGTTATTCCAAGTAAACTGACTTTCAAGACGCCAAATTGCGAATTGTAAACTTTGACGAACTTGCTCTTGAGTCAATTTTTTACTTTCAAACATTTCAGCCGTAATTTGTGGCATATGGTTAAAGTAGAAACCAGCCCAATTTACAGCTTCGGAAAGTAAATTAATACGTGGTTGAATAGCGGCAGCAATGTCTTCTAAAGTGCTGCGATCACTTTTCCATGTCAATAAACGGTCTAATAGTTGTCCTGGGGTTAACCCTTTAATCCATTGACCATTTAACCAATTGAGTTTTTCAACGTCAAAAATTGGCCCACCTAGTGATACGCGTTGAATATCAAAGTTATCCATCATGTCTTGTAATGTGAAAACTTCTCTTTCATCCGGCATTGACCAACCCATACGGCCTAAATAGTTGAGTAAGGCTTCTGGTAAAACGCCGATATCACGGTAGTAGTTAATTGAGGTCGGGTTTTTGCGTTTAGATAACTTTGATTTATCCGGATTACGAAGCAACGGCATATGGCAAAGCGTTGGCATTTCCCAACCAAAGTATTGGTAAAGCAATTGATGCTTCGGTGCAGACGGAAGCCATTCTTCACCACGTAATACATGCGTGATTTCCATTAAATGGTCATCAACAACGTTAGCTAAATGGTAAGTTGGTAAACCATCTGTTTTAAGAAGCACTTGCATATCGACTTGTGCCCAAGGAATTTCAACTTCACCACGGAGTAAGTCGTTAAATTTACACACGCCTTCTTCAGGCACTTTCATACGGATAACATGAGGTTCACCCGCTTCAAGACGTCGAGCTACTTCTTCTTGAGACAGCTTTAAACCACGACCATCGTATTTTGGTGTTTCGCCACGAGCTTGCTGCTCGGCACGCATTTGGTCAAGTTCTTCTGCTGTAGCAAAACAATAAAAAGCATGACCTTTTTCAACAAGTTCTAACGCGTATTGCTTATAAATTCCCATACGCTCTGATTGGCGGTAAGGAGCATGAGGACCACCTACATCCGGACCTTCAGACCAATTTAAGCCTAACCAGCGTAGAGAGTCTAAAATCATTTTTTCAGATTCTGGCGTAGAGCGAAGCTGGTCTGTATCTTCAATTCTTAAAATGAATTCCCCGCCATGCTGTTTCGCAAAACACATATTGAATAGGGCGATGTAGGCAGTACCAACATGTGGGAAACCGGTAGGAGACGGTGCAATACGAGTACGAACTTTCATAGTTAATGGGTCAAAATAAAAATTGGAACTATTATAACGAAAAAGCCCAGTATTCTGACGTTTTATTTAACGACAGTCTGGGCTGAAATTGAAACGATGAGGGGTCGTTTCAAATATTAAGAAGTGTGCGGCTGGAAGATTGCCTGAACAAAACGTGAAAAACGTTCATGCTGTGCTGCAAGAAAGTTTTGAGTTGGTGTAACACGGATAGTATTAAGTACTTTTAACTCATCATCTGTTGATGGAAGTACAATAGTGTTACGTTTTTGCTGATCTAAAGCTTTTTCAATAAGTGAAGACTGTTTATCTGAAAGACTTTTACTTGGTGTATCTTTCAGTACGGCTGCTGTAGATAGTTGCGATGCAAAACTAAGCACCAAACCCAAGCCTAAAGCTTTTCCATAATGAATTTTCATTTTCTGTTCATCCCCTCAGTACATTTCGTCTATTTTTTGAGTTTAACCAAATGTAAAATTACGGTAACGCTACGATTCAAACATAAATTTTAATAAAAAAGTAGAACTATGTCACACTTTTTACAAAAAATACCTTTATTTTACGCTGGTACCTTTAAATGTAGCCTATGTGTATCCATTACGTCTCATTATTTAACAAATTAATGTGTAGATAAAGTGAAGACTATAAATAAACTATAAGAATAATTACAAAACTTTTCAAAAAGGAGAAGGAAAAATTAGAGTTAACTATATCTTTTAAAGTGATTAGTAAAACATTTATTTATATAACTATTTGATTGAAAACTAAAAAAATAAAAATATAGTAGACGTTAAAAGTAAAATTGGTTTTTATAAATGAAAAGAATAGCAATAATTGCAGTCGCTACATATATGGGGTTAGCAGTAAATGCTGTGCAGGCGGCGACTACATTTTTAAATGTTTCTTATGACCCAACTCGAGAGTTTTATCAGGAATATAATCAGGCATTTGGAAAGTTCTGGAAACAACGTACCGGACAGGATGTGGATTTTAAACAATCCCATGGGGGCTCAGGAAAACAGGCTCGTGCTGTGGCAACTGGTCTTGAGGCAGATGTGGTGACCTTAGCCTTAGCCAATGATATTGATGAAATTGTAAAAGCAGGCTTTATCCAGCCAAACTGGCAAAAAGAATTCCCTAATAATTCTGCACCGTATACCTCTACAGTTGTGTTTTTAGTAAGAAAAGGCAATCCAAAAAATATTCGTGACTGGAATGATTTAACTAAACCTGGTGTCGAAATTATTACGCCTAATCCAAAAACGGGTGGGGCACCGCGTTGGATTTATCTTTCTGCATGGGGATATGCTTTAAAGCAGCCGGGTGGAAATGATGCTAAAGCCAAAGAGCTGGTTAAAAAACTTTATCACAACGTTAAGGTGTTAGATTCGGGAGCACGAGGCTCGCTTACTACATTTGCTGAGCGTGGAATTGGAGATGTTCTACTTTCTTGGGAGAACGAAGCACTATTGGCAACGAAAGGTCTCGATAAAGATAAATATGAAATTGTTTACCCATCAATTTCAATTTTGGCAGAACCATCTGTTGCTATTGTTGACAAAACAGTCGACAAAGACGGTAACCGTACTTTGGCAAAAGGTTATCTCAACTTTTTATACTCACCTTTAGGTCAAGAGTTGGCTGCTAAACACTATTTCCGTCCTCGCAATCCTCAAGTTGCTGCTAAATATGCAGCACAATTCCCAAAAATTAAATTATTTACGATCAATGATGTTTTTGGCGGTTGGGCAAAAGCTCAGAAAACCCATTTTGCCAATGGAGCCATCTTTGATCAGATTTATGATGGAAAGCAGTAGATAAAATTTTGGTAGAGTAGAAGTTTAAAAATTAGTTTACTTTTTTATAGTGAAGCAAGTGAGCCTGAAAAGGTGAGCTTGCTTTTTTGTTTTGCTTAAAAAATGAAAAGAAAACGGTTTTCTCTATGAAAAATTAATATTTTCCTACAAAAAGCCGTTTGGTGTTAGCCATAAACAAGGTGATAATGTGCAGTTACATTTTTACGCTATGATTTAACTCCTATGTCGCATATTTCTGTCTTACTTTTTGAGACCGTTGAAAGCTTATTGGCAGATCGCACAACTGGGGTGTATATCGATGCAACCTTTGGACGAGGTGGGCATACGCGCTTGTTATTGTCGAAACTCGATGAAAACGCCCGAGTATATGCTTTTGATAAAGACCCTCAAGCTCTGGAAGTTGCGGCTGCTTTAGCACAAGAAGATCCAAGATTTACGATTATTCATGCAAGTTTTGCTGATATTAAGGAAAAAATGCAGGAAATTGGGGTGCAAAGTGTCGATGGAATTATGGCAGACTTAGGTGTGTCCTCTCCTCAACTCGACCAGGCTGAACGCGGCTTTAGCTTTATGCAAGATGGCCCGTTAGATATGCGTATGGATAACTCTAAGGGATTGACTGCTGCCGAATGGTTACTTGAGGTAGAAGAGGAAGATTTGGCAAATATCATTTATCAATATGGTGAAGAACGATATAGTCGCCGTATTGCTAGGGCAATTAAGCAGGCCGGAAAATTGGATACTACGGCGCAATTGGCTGAAATAGTAAAAACAGCCCATCCAAAATGGGAAAAGCATAAACATCCGGCGACACGTACGTTTCAGGCAATCCGTATTGCTATTAACAAAGAACTAGATGATATTGAAGTATTTTTACCGCAAGCTGTAGACTTGCTTAAACCAAAAGGGCGTTTGTCTGTGATCAGCTTCCATTCGCTTGAAGATCGGTTGATCAAACAGTTTATTCAAAAAGAATCAACTCTAGCAGAAGATTCTGGTTGGGGGATGCCTCAACAGCAGGTTGATACGAGAAGATTAAAGAAAATTTCACGGGTTCGTGCGAGTGAAGAAGAAGTAAAAGCGAATCCACGTTCACGTAGTGCATGGCTTCGGGTTGCTGAACGCTTGGAACAAAAAGGCGCGTAATGAAAAGCAGTGATGAAATCGAAACCACAGAAAATAAAGTGGTCAAAAAAGTTGTGGTATATGCAGTCATGGTGGCATTGGTTTTTATCAGTGCCATGATGGTGGTATTTCAAGTATTTGAATACCGTCATGATTATAGAGAGTTAAGCTCTTATATGCGTGAACGTGATGACCTCAATGCTGAATGGGGGCGTTTATTGATTGAGCAACAAACATTTGGTGCGACTGCTCAAATTGGTACACGTGCTGTGACACAATTACGAATGTTTTCGCCACCTGCTGCAGAAACGGTGGTAATTTCTTTACCGATGACCTCAGAGCAAAATAAGTAAGGCCTTGCTGTATGGTAGATAAGCGAACAAAGCAAACACGAAAAAAACAGCAGTCTATTTCGGAAAAACCAAGTCTTGCCTTTGATATGTGGCGGTTTTATCTGCTCTGGGCAGTAGTGCTACTGTGTTTTGTGGTATTAATTGCACGTGCATTTTATGTTCAAGTCATTAATAAAGACTTTTTGCAAAATAAGGCCAATGCCAATATTTTGCGTACTGAACGTATAGAGGCTATGCGTGGAGTGATTAGTGATCGCCACGGTGTACCTTTAGCGATTAGTAGTCCAATCATGAAAATTGTGATTGATCCGCGTGATTATTTTGAGACCAAGCATTTATATGATCAAATTACGGCTGAACTAAAACAAGATCCAAACAACCGTAAATTAAAACGCCAGTTACCAGATAAAAATTTAAATCTTGATGAACTTGCCGACGTGGTGGGTGTTGATCGTGCTGATCTTAAAAAACAGATGAATGCGCGTCCGCGTTCCCGCTATCTGGTTTTGAAAAAAGAAGTACCTCCTCAGCAAGCTGACCTCATTATGAAAGGTAATTTCCAAGGGGTGTATGCAGAAAAAACTTATAAACGTTATTACCCGCAACCTCAGCCAAATGCCCAAATTATTGGTTTGACCAATAGTGAAGGTCAAGGGATCGAAGGCTTGGAAATGCAGTTGAATAAGCAACTGTCAGGTGTAGACGGTGAGCAAAAAATTATTCGCGATAAGCGTGGTAACCGTTTAAAAGTTTCTGAGGTAATTCGTGAGGGTGAACCAGGTGAAAATATCACTTTAAGTATCGACTCACGTTTGCAGTACATTATGTACCGTGAATTAACGGCTGCAGGTGTGGCTAACAATGCGCGTTCAGCAACAGCAATTGCAGTTGATGTTAAAACGGGTGAAATTCTGGCAATGACCAGTTGGCCATCTTATAACCCGAATGATAAGAATGGCTTATCAAATAAAGATGCTATGCGTAACCGTGGTGCGATCGATATGTTCGAGCCAGGTTCAACCATGAAACCTTTTACTATTTCTGCAGCTTTAGAAACTGGTCAATATACGCCAAATACGATTGTAAATACCTCTCCTGGCTCAATGCGTTTAGGCTGGCATACTATTCGTGATACCCATAACTACGGGGCTTTGACCGTAAGTGGTGTCATTATTAAGTCTTCAAACGTGGGTTCTGCAAAAATTGCATTATCACTTCCGAAAGAAACCTTGCCGAGCTTCTTTAATCGTGTTGGTTTTGGTAAGCGTTCTGCAGTAAGGTTCCCTGGGGAAAGTTCAGGTCTGGTTTTACCTGTTAATAAATTAAACTCTTCTCAAATCGGGACCATGGCATATGGTTATGGCTTAAATGCGACAATCCTTCAATTGGCTCAAGGTTATGCCATGCTTGCAAATCATGGTGTCAAAATGCCATTAAGCTTGCATAAACTAGATCAGCCACCTAAAGGTGAGCAAGTTTTAAATCCGAAAATTGCCGATCAAGTTTTGTTAATGCTTGAGCAAGTGACTATGCCGGGTGGTACTGCAAAACAAGCCAATATTCCTGGTTATAGGGTAGGTGGTAAAACAGGTACTGCACATAAATTGCGTGCAGATGGTAAAGGATATTCAAATAATGAGTATCGTGCCTTATTTGCGGGTGTCGCACCAATTAGTGATCCACGTTTAGCAGTTATTGTAGTGGTGGAAAACCCACAAGGTCGCTATTACGGTGGTTTGGTTGCCGCTCCAGTTTTTGCTCGTATTATGCAAGAGTCGTTGCGCTTAATGAATGTGCCGCTTGATAAGCCACTTAATACTCCAGAAAATCCTATTCGCAGGTAAGCTATGACTGTTTCTTTTCAAGAAATTCATCCGATCGAAATTGATGCTCAATGGCCTCAACAGCCATTTCACGGCTTTAGTTTAGATAGTCGTAAAGTTGAAACGGGCCAAATTTTTATTGCTTTGACAAGTTATAGCCAGCCTGAAAAAACGCGTACATTTGCTGAAGCGGCTTTAGCAAATGGAGCGTTGGCTGTCATTAGCGAAACCGAATTAGGTGTAGCAAATGAATGGGTATGCCCTGATGTGCGTCAGCGCATGGGAGAGTGGCAAAAACGTTATTTGCAACAAGCTGATGTAGTAAAACCTCTACGGATTATTGCTGTAACAGGCACAAATGGTAAAACAACAATTTCTCGTTTAATTGCTGAGTTAATTAGTTCACAACGGCAGCGCTGTGCAGTGATGGGGACAACAGGGAATGGTATTTTACCGAACTTAACGCCTTCTACGCATACTACCCTCGACGCTCTACAGTTACAAAATGCGCTACATGATTATGCTAAACAGGGAGCAACTTTTGCTTCTTTAGAAGCAAGTTCACATGGTCTTGAACAGGGTCGATTAAATGGTTGCGATATTGAAATTGCTGTTTATAGCAACTTAAGTCGTGACCATCTGGATTATCACGGCACTTTAGAAGCTTATGCAGAAGCGAAGGCGCGTTTATTTCAGTTTAATTCGTTAAAAGTCGCTGTTATTAATTTAGATGATGCACATGCTGACTTGATGATTAAATCCGCCCAAAATAATCCAGCACAACCTAAAATTTTGACTTACTCATTAGCTCAAAATACAGCTGATTATTACATTACCGATTTAAGCTATAGCTTGGCGGGTGCAACTTTTAATTTAGTAAGTCAGCAAGGTTCATTTGCGGTAGAAAGCCCATTATTAGGTCATTTCAATGTTGAAAATTTAATTGCCGCACTCATCGCTGCTGAGCAAGCTGGTTTCGATTTACAGGCATTGGTTAATTTTGTTCCTAAACTAATTGGTGCGCCAGGCCGAATGCAAGTTATTCGTGATGATGAGCGATTATTTGTAGTGGATTATGCGCATACACCAGATGCATTGATTCAAGTGCTTAAAACATTAAAGCGTCATGTTTCGAATCAGCTTTGGGCGGTGTTTGGATGTGGTGGTGACCGTGACCGTGGTAAGCGTCCACTCATGACTCAAGCAGCTTTGGATGGCGCAAATCCTGTTATTCTGACTTCAGATAATCCAAGAACAGAAGACCCTGAACAAATTTTTGCTGACATGAAGCAAGGAATCGATTTTTCAGGGCATCGTATGCATGAAATTCATGACCGCCGTGAAGCAATTAAATTTGTTGCAGAGCAAGCTCAAGCTGGTGACATTGTAGTGATTGCCGGCAAAGGACATGAAAATTATCAAGAAATTAATGGTGTGCGTCACTGGTTTGATGATGTGGTTGAAGTGCGTTCCGCGATTGATGCCCAACATCATACGGTAGATGCTGCTTACCCTGCACAATAGGAAAAATTATGCATACTTCAACCACCAGTACCGTGCCTTTGGAACCGTGGACAGCTCAACAATTACAACAGGCAACACAGGGTTACTGGCATAAAGACCAGATCCCTCAAAGTGAAATTAAACGTATTTTGACTGACTCGCGTCATGCAGAAAGTGGGGATGCCTTTTTAGCACTAAAAGGTGAACGTTTCGACGCGCATAATTTTGTCGCGCAAGTGGCTGCAAATGGCTGCCAAGTCGCTATTGTCGAGCGACCTATAGATGCAGAAATTGCTCAGCTTGTAGTTGCCGATACCCGTTTGGCTTTAGGGCAGCTTGGTGCGTATCGTCGTGAACAAAATGCTCAATTGAAAGTAATTGCTTTAACGGGCAGTAGTGGTAAAACCACCACCAAAGAAATGCTAGGAAGTATTTTGTCTCGTTTAGCACCTACATTGATTACCCGAGGCAATTTAAATAATGACCTTGGTGTACCGATGATGTTGCTTGAGCTTCGAAAGGAACATCAATATGCGGTGATGGAACTTGGTGCAAATCATCAAGGTGAAATTGATTACACATCAAAACTTGTTCAACCGCATGTTGCTGGCATTTTAAATATTGGAACTGCTCATTTGGGTGAGTTCGGCGGGCGTGATGGCATTTGCCGCGCTAAATCAGAAATCTATCGTCATATTTTACCTCAGGGCGTTGCTATTGTGCCGCAACAAGATGACTTTACCGCTGAGATTCGTGAAGCAGCCAAAAGCCATCAAATCATGAGCTTTGGTGCTGGTGGTGATGTCTTTGCTACAGAGATTGAATTGTTGCCACAATCTGCCAATTTCCAGTTACATACGCCTCAAGGTTCAAGTTTTGTAAGACTGCCGTTTGCGGGTGAGCACAATGTGCAAAACGCAACTGCAGCAGTAGCATTTGCTTTGGCGTTAGGTGTTAGCTTGGAAGATATCGTAAAAGGTCTAGAGCAAGCACAAGGTGCAAAAGGTCGTTTGAATTTTATTCAAAAAGCGCCTCATTTATTTATTGATGATACTTATAACGCCAATCCAACATCTATGCGTGCTGCGGCACAAGTATTACTTCAGCAAAATGGCATTAAAGTCATGGTGATGGGGGATATTGGGGAGTTAGGTGATAGTAGTTGGCAAGAACATCACGATCTAGGTCGCGATCTTGCTGAGCTTCCTTTAGACCATATTATTGCAGTTGGGCAGTTTGCCTCAGCAGCTCTCGAAGGCGCAGGTCTTCATTCTACTAAATTGAAAGCATTTCAGACTCAAGCTGAGGCGCTTCCATTTTTAATCAATCTAATCCAAACACATCAACCCCAGTCCATGAGTTTCCTGTTTAAAGGTTCTCGCTTTACTCATATGGAAACGTTGATGGCTGATTTGATGGAGAAACTTTAAATGCTGTTATGGTTGTTTGAACAACTTGCGGGCTATCACAGTTCGTTTCAGGTTGTTCGTTATTTAACATTACGTTCTTTACTCAGTGTATTAACGTCACTGACCATTGGTTTGGTTCTCGGACCAATCATGATTCGTAAATTACAAGCGTTAAAATACGGTCAGGCAGTAAGTTCGTTTGCTCCTGAAAATCATGCTAAGAAGATGGGTACACCGACCATGGGTGGGATTTTAATTCTGCTCTCAATTGGTATTAGTACTTTATTGTGGGCTGATTTATCTAACCCTTATGTTTGGATTGTACTTGGTGTAATGGTTGTGTTCGGTGCGGTTGGCTGGGCAGATGACTGGATTAAAATTCGCTATAAAGATAATGCAGGTCTACCTGCCCGTAAGAAGTTTTTCTGGACTTCTGTCGCATCGCTCGGTGCTGGTATTGCGTTATATTTAATTGCTACCCAACAATCTAATGCAGAATACACAGCAAATATGCTGGATTTATTGATTCCTTTCTTTAAGAATCTTTCAATTCCGCTTTCTATTGTTCCTTTAGGTTTAGCATTTATTGTATTTACCTATTTAGTAATTAATGGTGCCTCTAATGCGGTTAACCTAACTGATGGATTAGATGGTTTAGCCATTATGCCAGTAGTTATGGTAGCGACGGGCTTAGGCGTATTTGCTTATTTATCTGGTGATATTCGTTTTGCCAACTATTTGCATATTCCTTATGTGAAATATACCTCTGAACTTGTGGTGATCTGTTCTGCCATGATTGGTGCAGGTTTGGCATTTCTTTGGTATAACGCACATCCGGCGCAAGTCTTTATGGGTGATGTGGGCGCTTTAGCTCTAGGCGCAATGCTTGGAACCATTGCCGTTATGGTTCGCCAAGAAATCGTATTCGCAATTATGGGCGGTGTTTTCGTTATGGAAGCAGTATCGGTATTCCTGCAAATCGGCTCATTACGAATGCGGAATAAACGCGTATTCTTGATGGCACCTTTGCACCATCACTATGAAAAACAAGGCTGGAAAGAAACCCAAGTGGTCATCCGTTTCTGGATTATTACGATTATGCTGGTTGTTTTAGGCCTAATGACCTTAAAATTGCGCTAGAACTTATTTTGGTGTCAATATAAAGCCAGTTTCTACTGGCTTTTTTTATTGGAGAGGTAAATGACAAAAGTTGCTGGTCTAGACCAATTATCTGTAATTAATCAAAAAGTAGTTGGAGAGGGCGAAGTCTTACCTCAAGTTGTGCTTAAAGATGGAAGTCAGGTGCAAACGGGAACTGTCGCGACGATGCTGCATAATATTGAACTCTATAATGCGGGGCAAAGAGGGCAAATTGAAGAAGAGTTGAAGATCGCAATTCCAACTTTATTTAAAGTGGGCTTGTTTGATTTGTTTGAAGTAGATGAATGGATTAAGGGAACAAATGCAGGCCGTACATTTGTTGGAATACACGCTAAGGCTTATTTACAACAAAAAGAACAAGAGAATAATTAAACGTGACTACGCAAAATTTAATGTGCCCTGTGTGTCGTCAACGACTTGAGCTGGTAAGCAAAACATGGCGATGTGAACAGGGTCATAGCTATGACATTGCAAAGCAAGGTTATGTGAACTTACATGTTGTACAGCACAAACATAGTAAAAATCCGGGAGATACTCCTGAGTCTATAGATGCGCGCCGTGCTTTCTTACAAGGTGGCTATTATCGACCTTTACAGCAAGCAGTAGTTCATTTGCTGAAAGATCTTAAAGCTAAAATGGTACTTGATATTGGCTGTGGTGAGGGCTATTACACCAGTGCAATGCAACAGGTCGTTGAACAGTGTATAGGTGTAGATATTGCAAAAAATGCAGTACAACGCGCAGCAAAGTTAAATGACAAAGTGACATGGGTGGTTGGTACAGGAGCAACTTTACCTGTCATCGATCAAAGCATGGATGTGTGTACGAGTCTTTTTAGCCCGATTCCCCAAACGGAAATTCTGCGTGTTTTAAAAGATGATGGTTATTTAATTGTTGTGACTCCGGCAACCGATCATTTGTATGCGATGCGTGAGGCGTTGTTTGAACAGGTTAATCCTCACACACCACAGAAATTTGTTGAACAACTACAAGATTTATTTGAGTTGAAAGAACAGCAAGTTATTGATGCTGCTTTAGTACTTGACCAGCAAGCTTTAAAAAATCTTATTGCTATGACTCCCTATGCTTATAAGGCATCTCCAGAACGTCGTATGCAACTAGAACAGAAAGCACACTTACAAGTGACTGCATCTTTTCAAATTTATCTTTTTCAAAAGCGTAATAAAAAAGCCATCTAACGATGGCTTTTTTATTTTTACTCAATTTGATTAATCAAGTTTTCTAATTCATCTTTTTCACGCTTCGGCGCTGCCCCTTGCGAAGGTTTCATTGCTGGAGGGGTTGTCTTGGAAGGAATCACAATTTCCTCACCAGGTAAGTCATCGAAGTCATTATTGGTGGTTTTAGGTTGTGGTGGTGCAGGACGATAGAGTGGGCGTGCTAATGGAGGGGCAGCACGATAGGTTTTCTTATCGCCTACTTCAGTTGTGACTTCTTGCTTATCGCGAGAAATAGGTGCCTGAGCATCTTTTTCTAAACGAACCCAAGCAGCTGGTGTACCTTGCAATGCTTGACCCATAAAGTTAATCCAGATTGGTAGTGCAGCAATACCACCATACTCACGGCGACCAAGTGTAGTCGGCTGGTCAAAACCAACCCATGTTACAGTTACTAACTTGCCATTAAAACCTGCAAACCATGCATCTTTTGCATCGTTAGTCGTACCTGTTTTACCTCCTAAATCACTACGGCCAATTTTAAGTGCAGCACGACCTGTACCATGCTCAATTACGTCACGTAAGATATTTGCCATGTCATAAGCAGAGCTTGATTTTAAAATGCGCTGAGCTTGACGATATTGACTGTTATTTTTGTCCGTCTGTTTAAGGTTAAGTTGTTTGGTTGCCTTTTCTTTCTGCTCTAGCTCTTTATTTGTGACTTCAACAACTTGATCATCTGGAGTAGTTACCTGTGTATCGTCAGTTGTCTCAGGAGCGTTAATACATGGAATACATGCATATTCTGGTTTGGCTTCGTAAATGACTTTACCGTATGCATCTTCAATACGCTGAATAAAATGCGGTTGAACACGGTAACCACCGTTTGCGAATGTTGCATAACCAGTTGCCATTT
The DNA here is from genome assembly GCF_027855275.1 of Acinetobacter sp. AOR12_HL. Classification (NCBI taxonomy): domain Bacteria; kingdom Pseudomonadati; phylum Pseudomonadota; class Gammaproteobacteria; order Moraxellales; family Moraxellaceae; genus Acinetobacter; species Acinetobacter sp. AOR12_HL. The sequence continues at coordinate 81,698 of NZ_JAKTIJ010000022.1, forward strand.
GAATTGGTAATACTTGAGGCGTACCTAAAGCAATGGTGTAGTTACGTGGAATTTGATCCTCTTGTAAACCAAAATCCATGAATAATTGGCGAGTACGTTCAATTCCTACAGTTTGTAAGAGTCTTACTGAAACCGTATTACGAGACAAATACAAAGCACGGCGTAACGGGATCATACCTAGGTAGCGACCATCAGAGTTCTTCGGTGTCCACTTGCCAATCGTAATAGGGCTATCATTCACCATACTATAAGGTGTCATGCCACGTTCTAATGCTAAAGCATAGAGGAATGGTTTGATGGTAGAACCTGGCTGACGCCAGCCTTGTAAAGCACGGTTAAATTTTGATTGATAGAAATTATAACCACCTACAATTGCTTCAATTGAGCCATCGTTTGGGTTAATTGCAATGAGCTGACCTTGAACTTTTGGTACTTGAACTAGTGACCACGCAGTTTTAGCTTCATTTGGGCGTAAACGAACAATATCTTTAACTTTAACAATTTGAGATGCACGAGAAGGCGCTGCACCTACGCTATTTGCATTGCGATAGGGACGGGCCCATGACATGCCGGACCATTGCACGGTTACTGTTGAGCCATCTTGCATTAATGCTTCAAAAGAGCTGCTATTTACCTTGGTGACTTGCGCCGGATAAGTGTTGGCATATGCTCTAAATTCGCTTAATGGCTTATCATGTGCTTCTGCACCACGCCAGCCATGACGACGGTCATAAGCTTCAAGACCGTCCTGCACAGCTTTTTCCGCAATCGCTTGGCGTTTCGCATTAATTGTTGTGTAGACTTTATAACCAGAATCAATTGCTTGTTCACCAAAATGTTTTACAAGCTCTGAGCGGACCATTTCACCTGCGTAGGGGTGAATATTATTTAAGTCACGGTTGGGCATATTCAAATTGATTGGCTCTGCAACGGCCTTTTGATATTCCGCTTGAGAAATATAACCAAGTTGAAGCATTCGGCCTAAAATCCAGTTGCGACGTTCAAGTGCACGCTCAGGGTTAACAACTGGATTATATTTAGATGGTGCTTTAGGCAAGCCGGCAATCATGGCCATTTGGGCAATGCTGAGCTCATTAATGCTTTTGTTGTAGTAAATCTTTGCAGCCGCTGCGATACCGTAAGCGTTTTTACCTAAGAAAATCTTATTTACATAGAGGCTTAAGATGTCTTCTTTAGATAAGTTTTGCTCAATTTTTCGAGCCAAAAAGATTTCTGTTAGTTTGCGTTTTAATGTTCTTTCTGGACTTAAATAATAGTTCTTTGCGACCTGCATCGTGATGGTTGAGCCACCAGTTTGTACATCAGAACCAGTCACACTTTCACTCAAAGCACGACCTAAACCTTTAAAACTAATGCCACTATGTTCAAAGAAAGAAGAATCTTCTGCTGCTAGAAATGCATGAATAAAATTAGGAGGAATTTGTTTGTATTCAACCGGAATAGAAAGTTTACCACCGTATTCAGCAATGAGTTGATTATCGGCTGTATAGACTTGCAATGGTTTTAAAAGCGGTGCTTTTTTTAGTGAACTCATTTCCGGAAGCGTTGGGGCAATATAGAGATACATGCCATAGAATCCCATCGGAAGTGAGACTAAGATAATAATAATGATCAAAAAAATTGGACGCACGAAGCCCAAACTGGATAGCTTTTTCATGATAAGTAAGCTTTAATAAGATCGAATACAAACTAATTGTGGTCAGTATAGCCTTTAGACATGCGGATTGTTAGATGAGATATTGTATCCGTGTAAAAATAAAGACCGAGATTATTGGTTTGTAATTTTTTTTGGGGATAAAAAAATAATAGGACAATAGTGTGCTCAGGTTATATCGTAAACCTAATAAGGGGTTAATGGGTGTCGATATTAGTTCGACTTCTGTTAAGTTGTTAGAGCTCTCTGTCAAGAACGGTAAATATTGGGTAGAAAGCTATGCTTTGATGCCTTTACCCGAAAACAGTGTAGTTGAAAAAAATATCTTAAATCCAGAAGCAGTTGCAGAGGCTTTGGAACGGGCGATGAATTTAGCAAATCCCCAAACCACTCATGCTGCAATTGCTGTTCCGACATCGACGGTTATTCATAAAACTATCGAAATGGATGCAGATATGAGCGATGACGAACGCGAAGTTCAGATTCGTGTAGATGCGGAGCAGTATATACCGTTCCCTTTAGATGAGGTGAGCCTTGATTTTGAGGTTTTGCCCGATCGTCTTGCGAATCCAAATCGTGTAAATGTGCTCTTGGTCGCCACAAGAACAGAAAACGTTGAAACACGCGTTGAAGTGCTTGAATTGGCAGATTTAAATCCTAAATTGGCTGATGTCGAAAGTTACGCGGTTGAGCGCGCTTTTAGCGTGTTTGCTGATAGCTTACCGATGGGTGCAAATACCATAGGGATTTTAGATATCGGCCATACCATGACGACATTATCTGTCATGCAAAATGGCAAGATTATTTATACACGAGAGCAGGTTTTCGGCGGAAAACAACTTACGCTTGAAATTCAAAGTCGTTATGGTTTGTCTTTAGAAGAAGCAAGCCGAGCGAAAAAAGATCGCTCTTTACCAGATGATTATGAAATTGAAGTGCTAGACCCATTTCTAGACGCGGTAGTTCAGCAGGCGGCCCGTTCACTACAATTTTTCTTTTCTTCATCCCAATTTAACGAAATAGACCATATTTTGCTCGCTGGTGGAAATGCGAATATTCCAGGCCTTGCCAAGCTTTTGCAGCAAAAATTAGGCTACCGTGTCACGATTGCCAACCCGTTTTTACAAATGGGCTTTTCTCCTCAAGTCGATGTTCAAAAAATTGAAAATGATGCCTCATCTTTAATGGTGGCATGTGGCTTGGCTTTAAGGAGTTTTGATTAATGGCAACAATTAATTTACTGCCTTGGCGCGAAGAGCTGAGGGAGCAACGAAAAAAACAATTTATAACGTTATGTTTTGGGGTGGTTGTTTTGGGGATTACAACCGTATTTGGGGGATGGTTCTATTTTGACCATAAATTAGATGATCAAGAGCAAGCGAATCAGCTCATTATGAGCACAAATCAGAACCTTGATCAGCAATTAAAAACATTAAACGGCTTACAGGAACAGCGTGATGCCATTATTGAACGCATGAAGTTGATTCAAGGTTTGCAGAGTCAACGTCCAGTAGTGGTAAGACTTGTTGATGAGTTAGTTCGAGTCACACCATCAGCTATGTATTTAACGAAATTTAGCCGAACCGGAGATAAGTTTACGATTGAAGGTAAAGCTGAAAGTCCAAATACAGTAGCCGAACTACTCCGTAATCTTGAAGCATCTCCTTGGTATCGTAATGCTTTTATGAACTCTTTCTTGGCTAATGAAGAGAAAAAAGATAAGACTGCAAGTTCTCTTCTTCCTAGGGTGGAAGACCACTATGGTAGTTTTGTTGTGACTGTCGATTTGGGGGAAATGGGCGTGACCACAACGGATGATTCTGCTAAGCCATCTACAGGTGAAAGTGTGGGGGCTGCTAAATGAGTCAAGACGAACTTCAAGAATTGTCATTAGAACAATTATCTGCAAAGAAAAAGAAATTTAATCTCGATAAATTCCTTCAGCAATTTAATACGCTGGATATGAACAACTACGGTAGTTGGCCAATATCTGTAAAAATTACGTGTTGGATTTTTATTTTCTTTGCTGTGTTAGCTTTGGGGTATTTCATTGTTATTCAACCGAAATTACAAGCTATTGATAATGCTCAAGCTCAGGAAAGCAATTTATTAAACGAATTTCGTGAAAAAGACTCGAAATTACGTAACCTGCAACAGTATCAGGTACAACTTCAAGAGATGCAGGCAAATTTCAACCAGCAACTAGAGCAGTTACCAAAAGAAACTGAGATTCCGAGTTTAGTTGAAGATATCAACTTAACAGGAGTGAACTCTGGATTGAAATTTAAAAATATTCGCTTGGAAGATGAAGTAAAGCAGGAAATTTTTATTGAGCAACCAATTGCCATAGAAGCGACCGGGGACTATCACGCATTTGGAGCTTTTGTAAGTAGTATCGCTGCTTTGCCTCGTATTGTAACCATGCACGATTTTACTGTTGATGTATCGCCAGCTAAAGATAATAAGTCTGATATTCCTGTGCTGAACTATTCCATTAAAGCAAAAACATACCGATACGTAGGGGCAACAGATACATCGGAGCAAACAGGCAAAGCTCCAGCAGCATCTGCTTCAACGAACACTACTGTTCAGCCGAAATAGGAGAGTTATGATGAAAATTAAGCAAATTACTCTTTATGTTTTGGCGTGTGCTGTGCTTGTCGGTTGTGATTCAAGAATTGATGCAGTAAATCAGGAAATGGCCAATATTCGTAATCAGCCGCCACTCCCTATTGAACCAGCACCGATTTTTACTCCTGTACCACAATTTAATTACGCTGCTCATCAATTAAAAAGCCCATTTATGCCAAGTTCTCTAGCTGCCGAGCTCAAGATTATGGCGGGGAAACGGGTTTATCCGAATTTCTCACGTGCGCCGCAACCACTCGAAAGTTATGCACTTGAAGCTTTAAATATGAAAGGGAGCATGCGTAATAATCGAGGGCAGATATTGGCCCTGATCCAGACACCGGATCAGCAGATTGAAAGGGTACAAGTGGGTAACTATATGGGCATGAATCAGGGCCGTATTACCCATATTAGTCCAACCCAGATTGATCTGGTTGAAATCGTACCAGATGGTCGAGAAGGCTATGTCGAAAGACCAAGAACATTGGTCTTGATTGGGCCTGCACCCTAAAATTTAGGGAATAACAACGAAAAAATATTTTTAAAGATTATTTAATTTAATTGGGGATGGTCAGACAATGAATCACGTATTCCGTCAGTTTTCTATGGGGGCTGTAGCTATTGCGATTATGCAGGCTGCATCTGCACAGGTCAGCATGACCAACATTGTACCAATGCAAATTGCAGGTCAGGGCACAGAAATTAGAGTCATGTTTAATGGCTTGCCACCACAACCACAAGCTTACCAACTTGAAAATCCTTCACGTTTAATCCTTGATTTTGATAAGGCACAGCAAGGTTTAAAACAGTCTAAAATTGCAGTTGCAACCAATGAGGCAAGTTCTGTAGATGTTACTTCAGATGACCAGCGCTCACGTTTAACTGTAAACCTAAAAGATGCTGGAGCATTTACAACACGAGTCGAAGGCAATACTTTCATTTTAAAAATTAATTCTGCTCAAACAAGTAATAAGCCGCTACCTGTGGTCTCAGCACAACCACAGGGAGTTTCAAATATTGGCTTTCAGCGTGGTAGTCAGGGAGAAGGCCTGGTTGTTGTAGATCTTTTAGGAAGTAATACGCCTGTAGATGTTCAGCAGCAGGGTAGTAAAGTCGTTATAAGAACAATAGGTACAAAAATCCCGACACATTTAGCACGTCGCTTAAATGTAAATGATTTTGCAACCCCCGTTTCAAGTATCGATGCTTATAATGATAAAGGTGTTGGTGTAATAACTATCCAGTCCTCTGGTAGCTATGAATATATGGCCTATCAGGCGGAGAATAAGCTCACGATCAGTTTGAAACGTCCCCAAGATAAAAATGTTACCTCTTTATATAAAACGCCAAATTATTCAGGAAATAAACTTTCATTAGACTTCCAAGATATTGAAGTACGCCGTGTGTTGCAATTACTTGCTGATTTTACAGGCATCAATATGGTAGCTGCCGATAGTGTACAAGGTAATATCACACTACGTTTAAAAGATGTACCTTGGGATCAGGCTCTTGATATTATTTTAAAAACTAAAAATCTTGATAAACGCCGTAATGGCAATGTGATTTGGATTGCTCCAGTTGCAGAATTGATTAAAGCGGAAGAAGAAGAAGCGAAAGCTGTTGCACAAAGTGTCAAACTTGCACCCTTACAGACTGAGTATATTCAACTGAAGTATGCTAAAGCTGGCGATATTATGGGTCTCATTACACAAGGCTCAAATAATAGTAATGGCTTACAACATACTTCTGGTGGAGGGACCTCAACTTCAACCAATTTAAATACTGGAGTTGATAGTCTAGGCAATAATGTGGGTAGTTTGCTTAGCCCGCGTGGCACTATTACTCAAGATGACCGAACCAATACTCTTATTATTAACGATACTGCTCAGTCAATTGATCAAATTCGTAAAATGATTGACTTGCTTGATGTGCAAGTTAAACAGGTTATGGTTGAAGCACGTATTGTGAGAGCCTCTACGTCATTTACCAAAGAACTTGGTGTGAAGTGGGGCATTCTGTCGCAAGGTATTACCAATAACAACAATTTGCTGGTTGGCGGTAGTGAAACAACTTTATGGAATTTACGCGAACCTAAAAAAGATGAAACTACAGGTGGGTATAAATATACGATTGAGCGCCCAGATAACTTAAACGTGGATTTAGGAGTTTCTAATCCTGCAGGAAGTATTGCTTTTGGCTTGATTAGTATGTCTGACTTTATGTTAGATCTTGAATTGTCTGCTTTACAAGCGGATGGTTATGGTGAGGTTATTTCTACCCCTAAAGTCATGACTGCCGATAAACAAACAGCGAAAGTTGCAACTGGTCAACAAGTTCCATATCAATCTACAACTAACTCTGCAGCAGGTTCAACTGCTACAACATCTTTTAAAGATGCTTTGCTGAGTTTAAATGTGACACCAAGTATTACACCTGATGGTAAGATTCAAATGAAGTTGGATATTTCTAAGGATTCTGTAGCGGGTGCGGCTCCAAATGGAGAGTTGATTTTAAATAAAAATAATATCAACACCAATGTATTGGTAGATAATGGCGAAACTGTCATTTTGGGTGGTGTTTTTGAGCAAACAACTATGAATTCACAAACCAAAGTTCCTTTCTTTGGTGATATTCCTGTTGTTGGGCGTTTATTTAGAAAAGATGTAAAGTCTGATGATAAACAAGAGTTGCTGATTTTCGTTACACCACGAATTGTTAATGACACTTTAGCGAGAAATCATTAATATATTTTTTAATGAAAGCAATTGAAATAGGTGGCGCCTTGCCAAGCAAAGCGTTTGAAACCCTACCAAATATTTATTTGGTAGGGCCCATGGGGGCAGGAAAAACAACCGTTGGACGTCATTTAGCAGAACTATTAGGGCGTGAATTTTTAGATAGTGATCATGAAATTGAGCGCAAGACAGGGGCCACTATTCCCTGGATTTTTGAAAAAGAAGGAGAAGTCGGCTTCCGTACGCGTGAAACTGTCGTTTTAAATGAGCTTACTTCACGTAAGGCATTAGTGCTTGCCACAGGTGGCGGTGCTATTACTCAGGCGCCTAATCGGGAGTTTTTAAAGCAACGTGGAATCGTTGTTTATCTATATACTCCTGTCGAATTACAACTACAAAGAACCTATCGCGATAAAAATAGACCTTTATTACAAGTTGAAAATCCTGAACAAAAATTGCGGGATTTATTAAAGATCAGAGATCCTCTGTATCGTGAAGTTGCACACTATACGATTGAAACGAATCAAGGTGCTGCACGTGATCTTGCCCAAAAGATTTTGCAACTTATTCTATCGAACAAGTTAAAATAGACGAACTGACTAGTGGTTTTATAAATTCATGCAAACTTTACATGTTGAATTAGGCGAACGCCGTTATCCTATTTTCATTGGTAGCCAACTTGACCCGAAACAATTACTAGAGCCTTATATTCATGGTCAACAGGTCATGATTGTGAGTAATGTTACGGTTGCGCCTTTATATTTAAGCCACTATCAGGAAGCTTTGGAAAGTCTAGGTAAAACGGTTGCGACCTGTATTTTACCTGATGGCGAAAAGTATAAAGATATTCAGCATTTAAACTTAATTTTTGATGCATTGCTTGAAGCTGGTTTTAACCGCGATTGTACGGTTTTAGCTTTAGGTGGTGGCGTCATTGGTGATATGGCTGGTTTTGCTTCCGCTTGTTTCCAACGTGGCGTTTACTTTGTACAGGTTCCTACAACCCTGCTTTCACAAGTAGACTCAAGTGTTGGTGGAAAAACAGGTATTAATCATCCGCTTGGCAAGAATATGTTAGGTGCTTTTCAGCAACCACAAGTCGTTTTAGCTGACATGGCACAATTGAATACGCTGCCAGAACGTGAGCTTTCGGCCGGTTTAGCCGAAGTAATTAAATATGCACTTTTGGGTGATGAAGATTTCCTGGTTTGGCTTGAAGAAAATATGGATGGCCTAGTTGCAAGAGATGCTGACCTTTTAGCAGAGGCTGTTTATCGTTCATGTGCTCACAAAGCCCGCATTGTTGCCAATGATGAGAAAGAGCAAGGTGAACGTGCTTTACTTAACTTAGGTCATACTTTTGGTCATGCGATTGAGTCGTATCTAGGTTATGGAACTTGGTTGCATGGTGAAGCTGTAGCAACTGGAATGGTTATGGCGGCAGATTTATCACAACGTTTGGGCTGGATCTCAAATGAAGATGTGGCACGTACAAAAAAAATCATTCAACGTGCAAATTTGCCGATATCATGTCCACAAATTCCATTGGATGATTTCCTTGGATATATGGCTCATGACAAAAAAGTTCTTAATGGGCAATTACGTTTGGTGTTGCTAAAACAACTCGGACAAGCTGTAATTACTAAGGACTTTGATGTTGAACTTATGAAACAAGCTATTTTGGCGAATCAACACGGATAACAAATAAGGTAAAGCATGACTGTATCACGTACACTTTGGCAGAATGTTCAACAATATATCTGGTTGGTTGGTGGTATTGTCTGCTTATTCCTTGCTTTTATTTTTTGGGTCATAACTGATAATAAAAAACTGGTTGAGGTTGAAAAGTCGGCTGATTCCGATGCACCCGTACAAATTCAGCCAGAGAAAGTTGCAACCACTCCTAACTTAGGTGCTTTAGCTGACGAGGTTCGTCCACTGGATTTAACAACACGAACTGTGGCGTCAGGTGAACATGAGCCTGAGTTTCGTGGTACAAAATTTATTAATGAAAATAAAAAACAATGGACGCTTGAGTTATTCAGAGCTTCTGATGAAGACATCATTAAAAACTTTTTAAAAAGTCGTACTGATCGTAATAAGTTTATTTATTTCCGCTTAAGCGGAGAACAACAAGCAGAACAGTATGTGTTGGCTTACGGAACATTCAAACGTTCAGAAGATGCGGTTCAGCAATTAACACAGATTAATTTGCAGTTACCTGATTCGGTTAAACCTCAGCCACAGCAGTTCTCAAGTTATGCCCCACTGGTAAATGATTTGGGGGCAGATGAGATGAAAGGTGGCAATAATCAGTTATATGAAGTTAGATTGCGTCCAGCAGCTTTGCCTAGAATTGATGAATCTTTATTAATGTCAGCTCCAGCGAGTGGTACCCTAAACACTCAGCCAAAACCTGCTAGTACTAACTCGGCTACAAAAACTACTATTGTGCGTCGTGATGCGGCAGGAAATGTGGTTGATGTACAACAATCGAATTCTAATATTGATCAGCCAAATAAACCTGCACAGACAAGGGGTAATGAGAATCAACCAAAAAATGCTACAAATGAGGGCACAAGAGGGAACTAAATCACCTTAAGTTGTGCTCTAAAATAGTGCAAATATATGGTGTATTAATATTTTTTGACCAGATGTGGTGCATATTTAGTCATTTTTTAACATGATAACGTGAATAAAATAATTATATTTATAATAAATATAAAGATTTAGGCCTATTTTTCTATTTTGGCACACTTTTTGCTTTATTGTTGTGCTTATTAATGTGCTGCAAACTATTTTAGCCTCTAAGAAGTGAATTCTATGCAGAGTCGTGGGGTCGAACTGCTTTAAAAGAGTGCGAAATAAGTCAAAACATTTTTCTAGCAAAAACCAGTGTACGTAAAAATGGAACAGCGTATATTGGCTTATCCGCCCAAAATTTTTTTTTGCGAAACATTGAGCTAACTATCGTCCATAGGCACTATCGCAAAAAGAAGTTGTTTGTTTGACGCTCGAAAGAGCCTTATTGAAAGAAGGGTACGCTATGCACATGCCATCGCCTAATACTGTAGCTCCCGCTCAAGGTTTATATCAGCCTGATGAGTTTAAGGATAACTGTGGTTTTGGACTGATTGCCCATATGAAGGGTGAATCAAGTCATCATCTAGTAGAAACCGCGATTCACAGTTTAAGTTGCATGACGCACCGTGGTGGTATTGCCGCAGATGGCAAGACGGGAGATGGTTGCGGCTTATTATTGGCGATGCCAAAGCAATTTTTCCGTGATGAAGCAAAAAAACTGAGTGATATTACACTGAGTGAAATTTTTGCTGTGGGTACGGTATTTTTAAATATTGATCCAGCATTAGCACAGCACTCTAAAAATATTTTAACGAAAGAAATTGAGTCAGAAGGTTTACGTGTACTTGCTTGGCGTATCGTTCCAACAAACAACGATGCATTGGGTGAAATCGCGCTTCAATCTTTACCTGCTTTTGAGCAAGTCATCGTGAACTGTCCAATGGGCGTAACTGAGGTTGAATTTAACCGTAAGTTATTCTTGGCGCGTCGCCGTGCGGAACAACAACTCCAAAATGATCCGTTATTTTACGTGACTACGCTTTGCTCGACAGTCATTAGCTATAAAGGCTTAATGATGCCTGCGGCGATTGCCGAGTTTTATACAGATTTGGCAGATGAGCGTTTAAAATCACATATTGTGGTATTCCACCAACGTTTCTCTACAAATACATTACCGCGTTGGCCATTAGCTCAGCCATTCCGTTATCTTGCACATAATGGTGAAATCAACACAATTACAGCAAACCGTAACTGGGCATTAGCGCGTACTCCTAAATTTGAAAACCCATTATTACCAGGTTTGACTGAGCTTAACCCGATTGTAAACCGTACAGGTTCGGACTCTTCAAGTTTAGATAATATGCTTGAGATTCTGGTGGGCGGTGGTATGGATTTATTCCGTGCTTTACGTATGCTCGTGCCACCAGCTTGGCAGAACGTTGAAACTTTAGATGCAGACTTGCGTGCATTCTATGAGTTCAACTCTAAACATATGGAAGCTTGGGATGGTCCGGCAGGCCTCGTTATTCAAGATGGTCGTCATGCGATTTGTATGCTTGACCGTAATGGTTTACGTCCAGCGCGTTGGGTTATTACCAAAAATGATTACATTACCTTGGCATCTGAAATTGGTGTTTGGGGCTATGAGCCAGAAGATGTGGTATCAAAAGGTCGTGTAGGTCCTGGTCAAATCTTGGTTGTAGACACCCTTACAGGTAAAGTGCTTGATACTAAAGATGTTAGCAATCACTTGAAAAACATGCGTCCGTACCGTGAGTGGTTGCGTGACCATGCGATTCGCTTAAATGCAAACCCGGAACTTGAAGAACAACTTGTTGATAAAGGTTTAACTGGCGATGCATTAAAAGCGGCTCAAAAAATGTTTATGGTGACATTTGAAGAGCGCGATCAGTTGTTACGTCCAATCGCTGAGAGCGGCCAGGAAGCTGTGGGTTCTATGGGTGACGATACACCAATGGCTGTATTGTCTCGTCAAGTACGTCATGTGACCGATTACTTCCGTCAACAGTTTGCACAGGTGACAAACCCACCAATTGACCCATTACGTGAGTCAATTGTTATGTCACTTGAAACCTGTTTGGGTCGTGAGCAGAACGTATTCGAACAAGGTCCTGAGCATGCTGATCGTATCATCATCTCTAGCCCGGTTTTATCAAATTCAAAAATGCAGCAAATTCGTAGCATTGAACGTGCGGGTTATGAGGCGGTTGATATTGATCTGAACTATGCTGAAACCGAAGGTTTACAAGCTGCGATTACTCGTATTTGTGAAGAATCTGCACAAGCTATTCGTGATGGTAAGACCTTAATTGTTTTAACTGATAAAAACATTCGTCAAGGTTATTTACCTGCAAATGCTGCGCTTGCAACAGGTGCGGTACACCATCACCTCATAAAAACTGGTTTGCGTACTGATGCAAACATTATGGTTGAAACCGGTTTTGCACGTGATCCACATCAATTTGCGGTGTTACTCGGTTTTGGTGCTACTGCCATTTATCCATACCTTGCATATGATGTAATCAATGATTTGATTGCTAAAGGTGAGCTTTTAGGTGATCCAATCCATGCACAGGCAAACTTCCGTAAAGGTATCGAGAAAGGCTTATTAAAAGTTCTTTCAAAGATGGGTATCTCGACAGTAGCTTCTTACCGTGGTGGTCAGTTATTTGAAGCAGTTGGTTTATCTTCTGAAGTTGTAGATCAATGTTTCTTGGGTGTTCCTAGTCGTATCCAAGGTGCAACATTTGTTGATCTTGAAAATGACCAGAAAAAGTTAGCGGCTACAGCTTGGTCTAACCGTAAACCAATTGATCAAGGTGGTTTGCTGAAATTCGTATTTGGTAAAGAATACCACGCGTTTAACCCAGACGTGATTAACTCGCTACATAAGGCAGTTCGTTCTGGCAAATACGAAGACTTTAAAGAATATGCTGAGTTAGTGAATAACCGTCCGATCGCGACTATTCGTGACCTGTTTAAATTAAAAACAACCAATCCAATTCCGGTTGAGCAAGTTGAATCGGTTGAAGCTATCTTGCCTCGTTTCGACTCGGCAGGGATGTCTTTAGGTGCACTTTCTCCAGAAGCCCATGAAGCAATTGCAATTGCCATGAATACCATTGGTGGTCGTTCAAACTCTGGTGAGGGTGGTGAAGATCCTGCGCGTTACGGCACAATTCGTAACTCGAAAATCAAGCAAATTGCATCTGGTCGTTTTGGTGTAACACCTGCTTACTTAACTTCTGCTGAAGTCTTGCAAATTAAAGTTGCTCAAGGTGCAAAACCGGGTGAAGGTGGTCAGTTGCCAGGTGGTAAAGTGAATGGCTTGATTGCACGTTTACGTTACTCTGTTCCGGGTGTGACACTTATTTCACCTCCGCCGCATCATGACATTTACTCAATTGAAGATTTGTCGCAACTGATTTTTGACTTGAAACAAGTTAACCCGAAAGCAATGGTATCTGTGAAGTTAGTATCTGAGCCGGGTGTAGGTACAATTGCTGCAGGTGTTGCTAAAGCATATGCAGACTTTATTACCATTTCAGGTTATGACGGTGGTACTGCTGCGTCTCCGCTTTCATCAATTCACCATGCAGGTTCGCCATGGGAGCTTGGCTTGAGTGAAGCGCATCAGGCACTTCGTGTAAATGACTTGCGTGGCAAAGTACGTGTACAAACTGACGGTGGTTTAAAGACTGGTCTTGATGTTATTAAGGCGGCTATTTTAGGTGCTGAAAGTTTCGGTTTTGGTTCTACACCAATGATCGCATTAGGTTGTAAATACCTACGTATTTGCCACTTAAACAACTGTGCGACTGGTGTTGCAACTCAACAAGATCATTTACGTCAAGAGCACTATATTGGCGAACCACAAATGCTCATTAATTTCTTCCACTTTATTGCAGAAGAAACTCGTGAATGGTTGGCAGCTCTTGGTGTAGCTTCACTTAAAGACTTGATTGGCCGTGTAGATTTACTTGAAGTCTTACCGGGTGAAACAGAGAAACATGCTCATCTTGATTTAAGTGCATTATTAACTTCTCATCCTGCTGCTGAAGGTAAAGCACAGTATTGTGAAGTAGAAGGTAATGCACCGTTTGACAAGGGCGTATTGGCTGAAAGAATGGTCGAAGAAATGCTTCCTGCAATCGAGTCAAGCGCTGGTGGTCAATTCAATTTTAATGTCGTGAACTGTGACCGTTCAATTGGTGCACGTGTATCGGGTGAGATTGCTCGTCGCTATGGCAACTTGGGTATGGAAGCACATCCGGTTGTAATGAACCTAACAGGTACTGCTGGTCAGTCACTTGGTGTTTGGAATGCTGGTGGTTTGCACATCCGTCTTGAAGGTGATGCAAATGACTATGTAGGTAAAGGTATGGCTGGTGGTCGTATTTCGATCTTCCCACCAAAAGGTTCACCTTTCCAGACACAAAATACAGCAATTATTGGTAATACTTGTTTGTATGGCGCAACTGGCGGTAAGTTATTTGCTGCAGGTACAGCAGGTGAGCGTTTCGCGGTTCGTAACTCTGGTGCGTTTGCTGTTATTGAAGGTGCAGGTGATCACTGCTGTGAATATATGACTGGTGGTGTTGTGACTGTGCTTGGAAAAGTGGGTCATAACTTCGGTGCAGGTATGACAGGCGGTTTTGCTTACGTGCTTGACCTCGATAATGACTTTGTAGATTACTACAACCACGAGTTAATTGACTTAACCCGTATTTCAACAGAATCTATGGAAGATCATAAAGAATTCTTATTGCGTATTATTGACGAGCATATTAAGGAAACAGGTAGTGCTTGGGCTTACAAAATCCGCAACGAGTTTGACTTCTACAGCCGTAAATTCTGGCTTGTAAAACCAAAAGCTGCTAACTTGCAATCGCTTTTGAAAACTACACAAGCTGACCCACAATAATTCCACGACTGCAAAGACATAGGCAGGTGCGGGCAAACAAGGAAATCCGCGCCTACCCACGGAGAGAGACATGGCAGAACGCCTAAATAATGACTTTCAATTTCTGGATGTACCACGTCAAGATCCAGAGAAAAAAGATATTACTGTCCGCAAAGCAGAGTTTGTGGAAATTTATAAACCTTTTACTTCGGAAACTGTAACCAATCAGACGCACCGTTGTTTAGGTTGTGGTAACCCATATTGCGAATGGAAATGTCCTGTACATAACTACATTCCAAACTGGCTAAAACTCATTGCTGAAGGCCAAATTTTCCAGGCTGCTGAGCTTTGCCATCAAACAAATACTTTACCTGAGGTATGTGGTCGTGTATGTCCGCAGGACCGTTTGTGTGAAGGTGCTTGTACCTTAAATGATGGCTTTGGTGCAGTAACTATTGGTAATGCTGAAAAATATATCAATGACACGGCTTTTGCTTTGGGGTGGCGCCCAGATATGTCACATGTGAAGTGGACAGGTAAAAAAGTTGCAATCATTGGTGCGGGCCCAGCAGGCCTAGGCTGTGCCGACATCTTAGCTCGTGGCGGTGTTAAACCGGTGGTATTTGACAAGCGTCCTGAGATTGGTGGCTTACTAACATTTGGTATTCCAGAATTCAAGATGGAAAAAGATGTGATGAAGCGCCGCCGTGAAATTTTCACTGGGATGGGTATTGAATTCCGCTTAAATACTGAAATTGGTAAAGATGTCACGATTGATGAATTACTTGCTGAATATGATGCAGTATTCATGGGGATGGGAACTTATACCTACATGAAAGGTGGTTTCCCTGGTGAAGATCTTGACGGTGTTTATGATGCGCTTGATTTCTTAATCTCTAACGTGAACCGTTGTCAGGGATGGGAAAAGGACCCAAGTGAATACATTAGCATGGATGGTAAGAAAGTTATTGTTCTTGGTGGTGGTGATACCGCTATGGACTGTAACCGTACTTCATTACGTCAAGGTGCCCACGACGTAACATGTGCATACCGCCGTGATGAAAGTAATATGCCGGGTTCTGCACGTGAAGTAAAAAATGCGTATGAAGAAGGCGTAAAGTTCTTATTTAACCGTCAACCAATCGAGATTGTTGGCGAAAATGGTAAGGTAACAGGCGTAAAAGTGGTAACGACACAAATGGGTGAACCAGATAGTCGTGGTCGCCGTAGCCCTGAGCCAATTCCGGGTTCTGAAGAAGTTTTACCAGCTGATGCAGTTTTGCTAGCGTTCGGTTTCCGTCCAAGCCCTGCTGACTGGTTTGGTAGTGTGAATATTAATCTTGATGGTTCTGGTCGTGTTGTTGCACCTGAACAGCAGGAATTTAAATTCCAGACTTCAAACCCAAAAATCTTTGCTGGTGGTGATATGGTACGTGGTTCAGACCTTGTAGTTACAGCAATCTGGGAAGGTCGCCAAGCTGCTGAAGGTATTTTAGATTACCTTGGTGTTTAATCTAAAAAAATCATTATTAAAGTTTTTGATAAAGCCTGCAATATGCAGGCTTTATTTTTTTACCATTAGTCAGTTTGATGCTTTTGGCAAATACAATAAGCTTTTTTGCCCTGTTTAGCCCCTTAGTCGCAAGAGATACTCAAAGCTTCCTTCTTCAATACAATAGGTGTTGAATATGAATATCGCAGGTATGACGGCAGAAAAATCATATTTAAATCGTCGAAAAGCGTTGGGTATTACAGTGCGTCGCCTTGAGTTTAATCCTCAAGCTATCAAACGCTATTATTTTGCAAATTCGCCTTTAATGTCCCATTTTTTAACTGCACTCTCTTCAACATTTTCCGTAGGAGAACAGTTTTTTGTAAATAGCGTGCGTAATGTACGTGACAAAGTTTCCGATCCTCAATTACAGGCTCAGATTGCGGCATTTATTGGGCAAGAAGCAATGCATTCGAAAGCACATGGAGAGTTCAACGAGGCTTGGCGTCGTGATGACTATAATCTGGATCGCTTTCAAAACTGGTTGAATGAGCGTGACAAGTATTTAAGAACAATTTCTCCTAAGCTGCAGCTAGCACTGACATGTGCATTTGAGCATTTTACGGCTTTGCTGGGGGGATATATTTTACAGCATCCAGAACTTCTAAAAACTTTGGATCAAGATGCGCTAAAGCTTTGGGTTTGGCATGCTATAGAAGAAATTGAGCACCGTTCAGTAGCATTCGATGTCTATCAGCAGGTATATGGTGATGACCGTATTCGTCGTTTACTCATGCGGAGTGTCACTACAGGGTTTGCAAGTCTTGCTTTTTATGGCACTACACGGCTATTTTGGCAAGATAAATGGAAGAGCTTACCTAAAATCGGAGGTAACTTATTTGGGCTATATTTGCTTGCTAAAATGCTTATACAGCTAACTCCTGAATATTTTGCTTATTACAAAAAAGACTTCCACCCGAGTCAAAAAGATTATGGCCATATGGTCGATTATTGGAAAAGTTATTTGGCTGATGAATATCAAATGACAAGTTTCCAAGAGGAAAAAAAACCAAGACCAAGCTAATAAAAAACCGGATTTAAAAATCCGGTTTTTTTAAATCTATAAAATAAAAGCAACACAATAATGCCAAAATCGTCATACAATCGGGAAAAGTGGTTAAAAATATAAAGAAAAACTTGAGGATAATGTGACGATGAAAACGTTTAAACAACTTGCTATCGCGACAACACTTGCCAGTACCCTATTATTTTCAGGCTGTGGCTATAATACTTTACAGGTTAAAGATGAAGCTGTAACAGCGGCTTGGTCTGAAGTACAAAACCAATATCAACGTCGTGCCGATCTAGTTCCAAACCTGGTAAATGTTGTAAAAGGTTATGCTAAACATGAAGAACAGGTTTTAACAGAAGTCACTCAAGCACGTGCCAATGTTGCAGGCTTGAAGGTTGATAAAGAAGTATTAGAAGACCCAGCATTACTTGAAAAATATCAACAGGCACAAAGCCAGTTAACTGGGGCATTATCTCGACTTATTGCCGTTTCAGAAAATTACCCAGATTTAAAAGCCAATACCCAATTCCAAGAATTGCAAGTTCAGCTTGAGGGAACAGAAAACCGAATTGCTGTTGCCCGTAATCGTTATATTACAACTGTTCAGGACTATAACGCTTATGTTCGTCAGTTCCCACAAGCAGTAACAGCAAAAGTGATTGGCATGCATCCTAAAGCCAATTTCTCTGCAGAAGCATCTGCTCAGCAGGCTCCAAAAGTTTCTTTTGATTAATTTAAATCAAAGGAGTGCCGCATGAGAAATATTATATTGCTTCAGCCTAAGCAAATTAGGGTATTCGTTATTACCTTAATTGTTCTCTGCTGTGGTTTTCTGTTTCAGAATGCGGCTTGGAGTGAGAATAATATTGCCACTGCTACCGATGAAACGGATACGGTAGTGGCAGGCAAAATTATTCAACAGCAGCAAGCTCAAGCATCTAAGCCTCAAATAAATTCTCAGGCAGCTTCGAGTGTCACACCTCAAACGCAAGTTGCAAATGATATGGCTGATGGTGAATCAATTCGCGGTTTACCAACATTAAATCAACCTGTCATTGATCAAGCTAACGTTTTGAGTGAAACCGAAAAACAACAGCTTAGCCAGAAAATCTTAAATCTTTACCAACAAGGTAAAGCACAAATAGGTATTGTGATTGTACCGACTACAGGTCAAGAAGATATTTTTGATTATGCTTTGCGAGTAGGTGAAAAATGGCAACTCGGTTCGAGTAAACGAGATAATGGCTTACTTATTGCAGTTGCAATTAATGACCATAGAATACAGATTCTAACTGGATACGGTTTAGAAGGAGTATTGCCTGATATTGTTGCAAGTCGAATTATTCGAAATCAAATTACCCCTTATTTTAAACAAGCCCAATATGCTCAAGGACTAAATGCAGGACTTGATGAAATTGGAAGAATTTTAAATTTAGATCCGGAAGTTGCTCAGCAAGCTGCTCAAGATTTAAAAGAACGCCAACATCAAGCTGCCGAAGAACAACAAGCCAAACAAACAACGCTTACAATGGCTTTATTTATTCTTGTTGCTGGAGTTGTAGGATCATTTATTGTCGGTCGACCACTTAGCGCGTCAACAGCTGGCGTTGCGGCAGCGGTAGCTGGTTTTGTAAATGGTGCTGGCGTAGTAATGAGTTTACTATTGGGTTTTGGTATTTTCTTTTTACTCATAACTTCAATTGCCCAACTGATTTTACAGGCTATTCTGAGTGGAGCTGGTGGCGGCGGACGCGGAGGAGGCTTTGGCGGTGGTGGCGGAGGCTATGGCGGCGGCGGTGGACGTTTTGGCGGTGGAGGTGCTTCAGGCTCATGGTAACAACATCAGAAACAACCCAAATTATTACTCAGCCAAAAATTGAGGAATCTGTAGAGCCCAGTTTAAAACGTTGGTTTAAGCATTTTTGTTATTTACCAGCAAGTAGCAGATATTTTTCCAAACAAGATAAACAAGCTATTGCTGAGGCTGTACAGCAAGCAGAGCATGGACATGTTGGCGAAATACAGGTTGTCATAGAAGGCCATATCCCATGTTCACAAGCGTATAGACAAAATACACGTTTACGAGCCCAGCAATTATTTGCAGAACTGGGTGTTTGGGATACACAGCTCAATAGTGGTGTATTGCTCTATTTAAATTTGTGTGAACGCACAGTGGAAATCATCTTTGATCGTGGGATTAGGAATGCAACTACTGAACAAATATGGCAGCACATATGTAAGTCGATTGTAGAGCAGCTTCAACAAAAGCAATACCAGAAAGCTGTAGTTACAGGAGTTCAGCAAATTGGAGAAGTGATGGCACGCTTTTACGATGAAAACATGCCAGATCAATTAAATGAATTAGGTAACGCACCTATCATTATTAATTAAATGATTGACTCAAAAATTTAACTGTTTTTAGAATTTATTGCTCAATAAGGTGACTGACAAAAAATGTCACCTATTTGATTATTTTTATAGAGATTTTTATCACATTCGTTATTAAAAAAATGAAATAGGCAATAAATTAATTTTTATCGGTGATTCAGTCCTACTAAATTCCTAGTGACAATTTTTGTCAGTTAATTACAGCTTAAGCTACTAAAATAAGACACAATAAATTGTAAGTTTATGTTTTTTAACAATAATAAAAGTTGGCATGGTTGCTGCAATATATTTGATAGCTGAAAAAGCTTATATAAAAACATACATACAATCTTTGGGGAAAAGGCTATGAATGCACAAAAAGGTTTTACATTAATTGAACTCATGATCGTTGTAGCGATTATTGGTATTTTAGCAGCGATCGCGATTCCTGCTTATCAAAACTATATTGCTCGTGGTGAGGCAAGTTCTGCTTTGGCTAGTATTACTCCATTGAAGACTGCTGTTGAAGATAAGTTAGCAAATGGTACAACTGATGATTTAGCAGATGTTACTAAATTAGGTACAACAGCAAATGCAAATGGTTTAGGTGTTATTACTTCTACTATTGATGAAGCTACTGGTGGTGGTAGTTTAATTTTTACATTGAGTGGTTCTGCTAGTCCTAAAACTAAAGGTGGTGTAATTACATTAGCGCGTGATGCTGCTTCGGGTACTTGGACATGTACTGTTAATGCGAAATTAACAGACTATGCACCAAAAGGTTGTAGTGTTGCTGCTGCTCCTCCTGCTCCTCCTGCTCCTTAAGTTATCTAAAATAAAAAAGCGCATCTTTCGAGATGCGTTTTTTGTTTCATGCTAATAAGGGTTATTAAAACTTTATAAATAATGTGAGAAAAATAAAGCAGTATGTGAGCGTATAATAAAATTAAAGTCATCAATATTTATTGATTTAAATGCTTTGTAAGATTTGTATTAATCGTCAGAGATCAGAAAGGAGGCTTCATTTGCAGGCTTAGTACTATAGATATGGTGGTTTTACGGAATAAACAAGCTGTTCAAGATTTTGATGGCTCACTCAACCCAATTCTCTAACTGCAAAGCTTCGACTCTTTGAAATTCTTTAGTATTGTTAGTAACTAAAATAAGACCATGACTACGAGCATGAGCTGCAATATGCGTGTCATTATCACTAATAAGCGTGCCTTTACGACGTAAATCTGCTTTGATCATGCCATATTGAGCTGCTGCTTCAGGGGTATAATCTAAAATCTGTAATCGAGATAAAAAATCTTCGACAACGCGTAAATTTTTTATAGGGTTTTGACTATTTTCTGCACCATAAATAAGTTCTGCCACAGTGATACTACTGACACATAACTGAGTGGCAACAGCATTAAATCGCACTTTAACTTCAGGCGGTTTATTTTTGATGGTATAGATCACGATATTGGTATCTAACATATATCTCAACATCAAAAACTCTCACGCTCCGCTGCAATTTGTTCACCACGCTCAAAATCATCTGAAACGGTGAGTTGAGCATCATCAAAAAAACTGTCCCAAATATGTTCCACAGGGCAAATGACGCGTTCTACACCAACGACCCTTACAAAGACTTTTTGTGTTTCTTTAGGAAAGCGAAAAATAGCTGGTAAGCGAACAGCTTGGGAGCGATTATTTGTAAATACAGATGTAATCATTGCATTCACCTCATTATTTATTTTACTATATACATTGAGTATATGGCATTGTGTTGTAAAAGTCGAATACCATGATGAAATGAATACCAAAGCGATTAAGCATAGTTCCATGTATAATTCCCTGCAAGTTCCAAGTCTTTTAGCCTGTCACTATGCAAGTATTCTTTCTGTTCCTCGCAGCAATTCTATTGGGTTTCGCATGGCTATCACCATTTCACTATAACCCTTGGGTAATGTTTTCTAGTGAAATGAGTACTTTTGCGGCAGGTTTAAGTGTCTTAGCTGCACTTTTTTATCAAAATATTAAAATTCCGCGTGCACAATTATTGCTGTTGCCATTTATTTTAATTCCAGTGGTGCAGTGGGCTTTTGGTCTAGTTTTTGATTTTAGTACAGCTTTGTTAAGTTCACTTTACTTATTAGGCTTCTGGTTTATGGTTGTGGCGGGTTATAACTTGTCACTAGATCAACAAAAGCGAGATCAAATTTTTACAGGCTTTAGTTTATTACTGATTATTGTATCAATTGCGACCAGTTTTATTGCGATATGCCAATGGTTAAATATTGAGTCTCATTTTGTGCATATGTTGCATTTAATTGGTAACCGTCCTTACGGCAACTTTGGTCAACCTAACAATATGGCAACCTTTCTGATTATGGGGCTATTAGGTTGTCTATTTTTATATGAAAAGAATAAAGCAACAGTTTGGTTACTTTTCCCTTCTGCACTCATTATCTTGTTTACAATCGCTTTAAGCCAATCAAGAACGTCTTGGGTCGTTTTTCCATTTTTACTTATCTATTGGATAGTTAAACTATTTGGAAAACAAAAAAGATTTGGTTTTATTCAAGGGTTCTTGTGGTGCGCTGGTTTTTTTGTAATAGCGGGCGTGATTCTGCCATTTGCTACTAGTTTAATTGAAGCATGGTCAAGCACTGATGTAACCCAAGCAAGTAGTTTAGTTGAAAGAGCAAGCTCTGGATATTTACGTTTTAATATCTGGACCCAAATGCTACTTGCTGTACAGCAGCATCCTTGGTTAGGGTATGGTTGGAACCAAACCAGTGTGGCGCAAATGTCAGCCTATGCTCTTTTTCCAACAACTGAGTGGACGACCAGTGCCCATAATATTTTATTAGATCTCATCATCTGGAACGGTATTCCAATAGGTATAGTCATTATTGCTTACTTTGCATGTTGGTTCCTTTGGCTAAACCAGCAGGCTAAAGAAACTATCTCAATTATTGCAATTATGATGGTGTGTACCGTACTCATTCATGCCATGTTAGAGTTTCCTCAACGCTACGCTTACTTCTTACTTACTTGTGGTTTCTTATTAGGCATAATTCAGGCACAGTCACCTGTACTCAAAGGTATTGTGCTCAACAAGCAGGTTCTTCGTTTAATTTGGGGAGTAAGTTTAATACTTCTGCTAGCAATTTGGCGTGACTATAATGTCTATGTCACAAATAGTAATTTGTTGTTTAAGAATAAACAGCCAAATGCTGAGGTTTTGGGAAGTAATCAGATTTTTGTTTTAACGCAGTTTGAGCAGCGTTTAAAATGGATTGAGATGAAGCCTGAAACTACTTTATCTGATGCTGATTTAGCAGTGTGGGGTAATTTCGTAAAAAATAAAGCAACGCCTTATAACTTGCGTAAATATGCCCAGCTACTTGCCTATAATGGAAAGGTAGAGCAAGCTGAACAACAAATATTTATTTTGCAGCATCTTTATCGACAGCAAATAACTTTGGCAGAGTTGTTAAAAGATAAATAAAAAAATCCCCTTGAGTACAAGGGGATTTTTTTATGAGAAATTACATTTGGCTTTGAATATAATTTTCGATACCAACACTGCCAATAAGATCAATTTGAGTATCTAACCAATCCCAATATTCTTCCTCTTTTTCTAAGATTTCTTGTACCAAATCACGCGTTACATAGTCTTGTTCGGTTTCGGCTAAAGCGACCGCTTTCTGAATTGCTTCAATATTTTCTTTTACTTTACGGATGTCGCATTGCAGAACTTCTTCTGTATGTTGACCGATATACAATTTACCTAAGTGTTGAAGATTAGGGAGACCTTCTAAAAATAAGATACGCTCAATAATTTTGTCAGCATGCTTCATTTGGCGAATTGATTCTTTATATTCGGCAGAACCGAGTTGTTCAATTCCCCAATCATTAAACATACGAGAATGTAAAAAGTATTGATTAATTGCAGTTAAATGATGATACAGCACTTGATTGAGCTGATTAATGACATCACGATTGCCTTTCATTGTAGCTACTCCAAAACAATTTCTGCCTTAATTCAATTAAGGCAATCTATAAATTCATTTTAGTGAACAATCATGGATATGGCGAGTAATTTATGGAACAGCAAATGAAAATCGCAATCAAAAACAACACAATATTGGTAAATGGGAATTTCCTTCCAAAAAAAACCGCTTCAATGAGGAACATTTAACGTTCCGCAAAAAGCGGTGGAGGAGTCAATAAATTTTTGTTAAATATTAATTTTTATTATGCAGCTACAGAAATGCGAGCAGCAATTTCTGCTAATTCTTCACTAATAATAGCACGTGCTTCTGGTGCACAGCGTCCACAGCAAGTACCAAGATCAAGCAAATCGCGAATTTCACGATAGCTTTCAGCGCCATTTTCAATAGCGTCTTTAATATCCTGATCGGTAATGCCACGACACAAGCAAACGTACATGGGAGTGATCCCCAAATATAAATGCGATAATTGATATTATTGATAATTATTATCGTTTGTCAATGAAATTCATTTAAAATCTCATTTATCGTTATTGGGATTTTGGATAAAAAAATACCACCTAAGCGGAAATCTGAGAGTTACTCAGCTTTTTAAGCTGGGGTGGTATCTAATTTTAGAGCTAAATAATTTCTAGTTAATATTTTATCTTACTGATTAATAATAACAATTCCATCCATTTCAACTAAAGCCCCTTTAGGCAGGCTTGCTACACCAAGTGCAGCACGAGCTGGGTATGGTTGAGCAAAATATTCGCCCATAATTTGGTTAACGAGTTGGAAATTAGATAAATCAGTAAGAAAAATATTGAGCTTTGCAATATCTGCAAGTGTGCCGCCTGCAGCTTCACATACTGCTTTAAGGTTATCAAAAACACGGCGGATTTGAGCTTCAATACCGTCTACAAGTTCCATACTGTAAGGATCTAAACCAATTTGCCCTGATAAATATAGTGTGTTACCTACTAAAATGGCTTGAGAATATGTGCCGATGGCAGCAGGGGCATTTTCAGTATGAATGACTTGACGGGACATTTGGTTCTCCTTGATTAAATCTTTTTTCATCATAATCGATGATACGTTTTGACAAAAGTATCATCGATTTAATTGATTAGGTACTTCTAGAAGTTAGATTTTAGTAAAGCAGAACAAATTTTAGCTGACTTTGGAAATTTCCATTTGTGGAGCAGGGGCGTCTAGACGCTCAATACGTGGGAAGCCATAGTGCATTCGTAAATCACGAATGACTTTTGCAATATGTTTACGGTTGTTTACTACAATATTGACGAAAGTACGCTGTTCGTTGGAATGTACCATTTCTACCCCAGCATTATTTTTACGACATTGATAGATGAGGTCTGATACCTGTTCATCATTCATTGCCATATAAATCGCAAGGTAAGCAGTAAAACGTACATCATCTACGTCATCTGCTTTCCATTGAAGCGGCATAATGTTTTCTGGGTGTAAATGTTGTTCATGAAGCAAATTATGACAACGAATACGGTGCACAATTAAACCACGTCGTGTTAAATGGCCTTGAATTGGATCGCCTAAAATAGGATTACAACAGTGGGCATATTTAACATCAATGCCTTCAGTTCCTTGAATTAGTCGATCTGAATTTTCTGCTCGAGGATGCTTGTCATTTGCAAACAAATGGTTAGCTACAAGTTGAGGAAGTAAATCTCCAACAGCAATTTGCTCAAATAATGCATCTTTATTATCAATATGACGCCATTGTAAAAGATCTAACCAATCTGCATCTGAAAGGTCGTTAATAGAACGATTAAAGAGTTTCAAAGCTCGTGAAAGTGCTTGGGCACCAACTAAACGTTGTTCTTCAATATCTTGGTCTTTGAGTACGTGCTGTAAAGCACGGCGAGCTTTTTGAGTGTTAATGAAGCTCAGCCAATCTGGATTTGGCGTTGCTAAAACGTCAGTAATAATCTCAATAACCTGCCCACTAACTAATGGTGTAGAAAGTGGCTTAATTTCACCATCAACTTTTGCACCTACCGCATGGTTGCCTAAGAAAAGACTAGCTGAGTAGGCAAAATCAACTACTGTGGCACCTTGTGGTAATTCATGTAACTGGCCGTGTGGTGTGTAAACCCAAATTTTTTCTTGATGTAAATAATCAAGTAAGTCATTAAAAGTCGTTTTAGCGCATTCACCATCAATGAGTGTATTTAGGTTCTGCATGGAAGCTTGAATGGCAGAGCGGCAAGTTTGTGGAGCATTTTCGCCGAGTACGACACCGAAACGTGCAGCTTTACGCATCAACTCAGTTTGAATAGTGAGCGATAACGTGGTTTTTTCACCCTTAAGCTTGATCATTAATGACTGATTACCACCTGGTAACGGGCGGCGGATATGATCTTGATATTGGATGACCTGAAAATTTTCTTTTAAGGCTGCTACTAAACGATCGCAGTCTGCAATGGATTGCAAAACGATTTCAAAGGCATGGCTATGAGTAAGTTCTTGTAAATCCATTTCATTTTTTACGAAATGGCGTAAGAGCTCAATATTATTATTTTTCTTTTTAATTCGACCTTGAATATGATAATTGTGGAGAAGCTCTGCAAGATTTTGTTCCCAGATACTTTGGTATTTACATCGCTCTGGTTTGGTTTGAAGCAACGCATTTTGAACGTTATCAAACATATCTAAATCGAGATTTTGATAACATAAATTTTCAAGGTTATCGGCCATTTCATTCATGCCGACTAATCTTGCCATCGGTACGAAAATATCAAAGGTTTCTTGAGCAATACGAGCACGTTTATCGGGACGTAAGGCGCCCAATGTGGTCATATTGTGGTAGCGATCAGCTAGTTTAATAATAATGACGCGTGGATCTTGCAAAGTAGCTTGTAGAATTTTTCTAAAAGAAGCAGCTTTATTATATTCTTTATCGCTCGACTGGCTTAGTTTGGTTACGCCATCAACAAGCTCTGCAACTGTTTGTCCAAATCGCTCAATAATATCGTCTTTTGTATATTGAGTATCTTCAATGACATCATGTAAAAGTGCAGCCATTAATGTTTCAGGATCCAGGCGCATATTCGCTAAAATACAGCTAACCGCGATAGGATGCAGAATATAAGGTTCTCCGCTTTTACGGGTAATACCAGTGTGTGCCAGATCTCCAAAATCGCAGGCAGCAAGCACTTTTTCGACTTCACTTACCGATAAGTAAGGGTCGATAATTAATTTGAGCTGTTGCTTGGCTTGGCTGACCTCTTCGCCTGGCATAGACCACCCTTTTTCTGTTGCTTAAAAAACTAAATCTATCTACTTCTTAATGAAAAGCATATTGCGGAACTTGTCAATTTTTTCGTTTGAAAAAGTGTATTTTTTTTTCAATGAAAATAATTGCTTTTACCAATATGTTTTAAATATGCATAAGCCAAATAAAAAACCATCGCAAAAAAACGATGGTTTTTTATAGAAACAGGAGTAATTAGAAAGAAAAACCTTCTAAATTTAAGCTGTTTGTAGAAAGGGCAAGATCAAGACTAGAAGTTTGGTAATCTTGCTCACGTTGTTTAAGAATTTCTTTCGTTACGTGACCTACAGCGATTTCACGTAAAGCAACAACTGTTGGTTTGTCGTTATCCCATTCTACAGTTGGCTCCATGCCTTGACGTGCCAATTGACGAGCACGTTTACTTGCAACGAGCACAAGCTCAAAACGGTTGTCTACATGATCTAAACAATCTTCAACGGTGACGCGTGCCATAAAAGTTCTCGTTTTGGAATGGTAAATTTGAACAGACCAAATAGTATAAAAGGCTTTCGTTCCAGACTCAAGTTATTCCTGTTTTGGTTGTGGAGTAATCAAGTCTTGAATTAGATTTTGATGTCTTTTTGCCTGTTGAGATAAGACTAAACGATTTGCTGTAATGACGGCTTCAAGCTCATGTAGGGCTTTATTAAAGTCATCATTAATGATGATATAGTCGAAATTTACATAATGCTGCATGTCTTCAACAGCACAGCTTAAGCGGTGTTCAATAACTTCAACAGAGTCTGTACCACGGTTAGATAAACGTTGACGTAAATCGAATTGAGTAGGTGGTAAAATAAAGATCTGTTTAGATTCAGGAAACAGCTTGCGTACTTGCTCTGCACCTTGCCAGTCAATTTCAAGCAAGACATCATGTCCTTGAGCTAACTGTTGTTTTACGGTTGCTTGTGAAGTGCCATAGTAATTACCAAATACTTCAGCATATTCGATAAATCCACCTTGGTTCACTTGGTCTAAAAATTCATCTTTTGTTGTGAAGTGATAGTGAACACCATCTAACTCACCTGGTCGTTGACCTCGGGTAGTATGCGAAACTGAAACATGTAAATTGCTCACACGGTCAAGTAGGGCTTTCACCAAAGATGTTTTGCCCGTTCCTGATGCAGCAGAAACGACAAACAATAGACCCGACATGATATTTTTCCTGATATGATAAAATATCTTCGCTATTGTAGTGTACCGTGCGTTTAAACTGAATAGTTTTAACTGCAAATATTTACGAGAAGTTCCCCTGTTTTATTAATTTTGAGGCTGTTATGGAAATTGTGTTAGCTAATCCGCGTGGTTTTTGTGCCGGTGTTGATCGAGCCATAGCAATCGTCAATCGGGCTTTGGAATGTTTTAATCCTCCTATTTATGTACGTCATGAAGTTGTACACAATAAATTTGTGGTAGATGACTTACGCCAAAGAGGGGCTGTTTTCGTTGATGAGCTGGACCAAGTGCCAGATGATTCTATTGTAATTTTCAGTGCACACGGTGTTTCAAAAGCAGTTCAGCAAGAAGCAGAGCGTCGAGGCTTAAAAGTTTTTGATGCGACTTGTCCATTGGTGACTAAAGTACATATTGAAGTAACTAAATATGCTCGCGAAGGGACAGAAGCTATTTTAATTGGTCATGAAGGGCACCCAGAAGTTGAAGGTACGATGGGACAATATGACAAATTAAAAGGTGGCGATATTTATCTGGTTGAAGATGAGGCTGATGTGGTAGCACTCGAGGTTAGACATCCGGAAAAATTAGCATTTGTTACGCAAACGACCTTATCTATTGATGATACAGCAAAAGTGATTGATGCTTTGCGTGCGAAATTCCCGAATATTCAGGGTCCGCGTAAAGATGACATCTGTTATGCAACTCAAAATAGACAAGATGCAGTACGTGACTTAGCTGAAAAATGTGATGTTGTGCTGGTTGTTGGCTCGCCTAACTCGTCAAATTCGAATCGTTTACGCGAGCTTGCTGAGCGTATGGGGAAAGCTGCTTATCTAGTAGATAATGCAGATCAACTTGAACAATCATGGTTCAATGATACTTGTAAAATTGGTGTTACAGCAGGAGCTTCAGCCCCAGAAATTTTAATTAAGCAAGTGATTCAACGTTTACAAGATTGGGGAGCTCAGGCGCCTAAAGAATTAGAAGGACGTGAGGAAAATATTACTTTTAGTCTTCCTAAAGAATTACGTATTCATGTGACCCAGGCATAAAATGTGACTTATTTAACATACTGATTTTAAATAGTTAAACAGATAATTGTTAACATGACAGTTATCTGTTTTTTTATACCCTTTGTCTGTTTTGTATTTGTTTTGTAATTTGTAAAAGTAAAATTTAAATAAGAAATAAAAAATTTTAGTTTTATTTGGGGTTCTGGGGATGAGGGGAATTATTCCACAAGAAGGGTTCACCTTGGTCGAGCTAATGGTGACGATTGCAGTCATGGCTATTATTGCACTGATGGCTGCACCATCAATGTCAAATTTATTAGAAAGTAAACGTTTAGATGCTAATCAAAGAGACTTAATCAACACTTTATCAGAAGCGAAAAGTCAGGCAATTTTAGGACGTCAGAATGTTTCTGTTAACTTGAACTCAACAGCTTCAAATACACCCACTTCATTAAATTGGCAGACAGCTTCTAATAATACTCTTGAGCTAAAAAATATAGCCGCTGATGGTATGCAAAGTTCTTTAACGACTACCACTTTAGCTTTTAACGCAAATGGAGTAGTGGCAAATATAACTCAAGATACGCTTTTATCTATTTGTAATTCTAGAATAAATAAAAAGAAAGTCATTATTTTGACCAAGCTTGGCACTTTAGTTTTTAAGGCCGAGGAGACTTGTTAATGCATCACTATAAGCAAAAAGCCCAAGCTGGGGTGGGCTTACTCGAAGTTTTGGTTGCCTTAATTTTACTTGCTATTGGAGTTTTAGGTTATGTTGCCTTGCAGCTAAGAGCTATGGATGCCTCTTCAGAAGCATTAAGTAAATCTCAAGCCATTCTAGTGATGAGGGGATTAGCAGAAAATATCCGTACAAATAGTACTCTAGCTAGCCAGTATCCTACATTTGTGCGTAGTTATAGCAACTATACATCTGATACTCCTGCACCCACGTCATGTTTTAATTCTCTATGTACTGCCTCCCAACTTGCTCAATTTGATGCCTATCAAGCAGCTAGAAATGCTAATCAACTGGGTATGAGAATTACGATGTCAAATTGCCCTGGCGTTACAAATACAATGGTGCAACAACGCCAGTGCCTATTTGTCTTTTGGGGTAAAACTGCGCCAGTGATTACTACAAATGGAACAAATACTAGTGTGGATGTTTCAAGTTGTATGAGTAATAACGGTGTTTACGTGAATAATTCAACTTGCTTAATGATGGAGGCATATTAAATGGCTCAATCATTTATTTCTAATAAAGAACAAGGTTTTACCTTGATTGAACTTATAGTCGCCTTAGCTTTAGGCCTAATATTAGTGGCTGCTGCAACACAGCTATTTATTGGAGGGCTTTTATCCAGCCGATTGCAAAAGGCCAATGCTGAAATCCAGGACAGCGGTATTTTTGGTTTGGAATATATGGCACGTGATATACGGCTTCTAAATTATGGAAATGTTGTAAATCCGCAATTAACAGATACAACGCCTTGGGGAGGTATTGTATTAACAGGTTCAACAGCAACAAATGCCAACAATGTTAATTTTATTCCAAAAGTTGATACAAATACTTATATTCCGGAAGCGTTATTAAGCCGTGGTGCAGGTGATACGGTAAGTACAGTGAATAACCACTGGAAAGGTTTTTCAAATATACAGAATAGTTCAAATGCTGAAGTACAAAGCGATCAGCTGACTATTCAATTCATTGCCCCGACCAATATGACTAATTGTGAAGGTGTGAATGTGTTAGCGGGGGACCTAATAGTTCAACGGTATTTTTTACGTGTTGATAATAATGGTAGCTCTCAACAGGATTATGCACTTGCATGTGATGCGAATACTCCTGCGGTTAGTGCTACAGCGCAACCTGATATCGTTAATGGATTAGGAGATGCAGGCCAAATTATACTGCCTCGTATTGACCATTTTCATGTCTTATTAGGTACGAAAAACGCAGCTGGTAATTTTGCTTATTACACAATTCCTCAGTATCGGGTGGCTGCACAAGCTGTTCGAGATGCGAGTTCAGCTGTGGCTGCTCCAAGAATTCTGTCAATACAAATATCGGTATTAGCCCGTTCTACAAATAATGCTCAAAATAAGGCAATAGACCCTAATCAGTCTTTTCTTATGCTAGATCAGAATGTGCATGCTGCCGATAACAGAACTCGTTTTTTGCGACGCGTATATAGCGTGACAATTGCTTTACGCAATGCAATGGGGGAAACACTATGACCCATTTAAATTATAAAAATATCAAAGGTCGATCTAAGGAAACAGGTGCCACACTTATTGTTGTACTTATTATTTTATTGATCGTTATTTCTGTCGGGGTTTTGGCAATAAGAGTAGCGATTGTTTCTCTAAAAGTTGCAACTAATAGCCAAGTTGGCCAATTAAACTTTCAATCTTCAGATACTCCGTTAGAGCTTATTGTGCAGATGAACCCAACCACATTGACAAATATTACCAATGTGATTGGAGCAGCACTGAAAGCACATGAAAGTAACCCTGGTGCGGAATATAACTTTTGCTATAAACCAACTTCTACATCTGTAAGTTTTGCTCAAACTCGGGGGGCAAGTTTGCTTCGGGCTGGCAGCGCTAATAATGCTGTGGTTGAAGACGGTGGAGTAGCAGGTTTCTGCGATTTAACAAGTGACTATGGGAGTAATCGTCAAGCGGTAGTTACTCAAGTTGCTGTCAGTATCCCAACCGATGCCATGGCTGATATTCCGGGTTCAAATCTACCTCGGGACATAAATCTTTCCGAAGGAACCCAACTTCCTAAAAGCATGCTATCTACGCAACGTATTCGGGTTATTACAACAGCGTTTTTACCTGCTTATGCCTCAACTTCTTTAGAAACTCTGCAATCTGATTGCTTAAGTACGAGTTCCGCAAAAATTAGTGACAACTTTGATAGTGCATTAACGGATAAGCAAACCCTAGCTGATTGTTTGGCAAACCATAACGTACCTTTTAGTACTCAAGTTCAAGAATTTAACTATACCAATAAGCTGACTGAAATCACGGCACCAGGTTCATAATGGGGAATATCATGAAACTAAAATTGAAGAATGTTAAGCCAAATAATTTATGGTATGCCGTCTGTTCAAGCTCAATGATATTCACATGGCTGATGACAAGCTCTGTGGTGCAAGCAAGTGATTTACAAATTTATGCCTCACCTACAGCAGGTAAAAAAACAATTGTGATGATGTTGGATACCTCTGGTTCAATGGGGGTAAATAGTAGTAGTAATTCAATTAATGCAGATTATGGAGTGTGTTCAGATCGTACAACTGTGCAAACTGATAGTGGAGGGAGCGGGTCTTATACATATTCCAGAACGTACTGCTCGGTGGCTTATTCGACTTCAATTTCGTCGAATTATCAAAGATTAAAGGACAAGTGTTATAATCCTAATAAAAATGCTGATGGTACTTATAGCGCTCGAACAGATTCCTTGAAATGCTATGATCGAATATCAAGGCTAAAGGATGGTATGTTTGCATTTTTGGATAGTAATAACTCCAGCTTAACAAATGTCCGGGTGGGATTGGGTCATTATTCCGTCAATGGGTCAGGAAATGCAGGAAAGATATTAGTACCAGCCGCTACTCTTGGTGCTACTAATTCAACCCAAAGGAATGCTATACGTACAGCTGTGATGGGGCTGACTGCAAGTGGAGGAACACCTACAGCCGCTGCATATGCTGAAGCAGCTGCATATTTGATGGGAACAACAACTAACGCACCTGTACAAATTGCAGTTGATGTTTATAGAAAGGAAGAAACAAGAAGTATAAGTAGTTATCAATGTCCTGGCAGCTATCCTTATTTGAGAACCAATGTGGCACCGCCGCTTTGCTATGAAAGATATGAGTCTTGGAGATCTCAACCATATCGAGGTAATAGTACCGAAGCTATACCAGTATATGGCCCTACTATAACTACTTACTATAGATGTGATAGCTTGAATGCTACAGATTTTAGTAATGAAATACAGACTTGTCGTTTTAACGGTTGGGTTTCTTTAGGGGGAACGGCTCCATCTAATCTTGCTCAAGATGGTTATTATACTGACGGAAACAATACTATTTATTACAAACAGGAAATGCAACTAGGAGCTAACTCGTATAGTGGTTTTAGTAGCTCTATTTCTGACTCTAAAAAAGCAGACTTACTTAGTTATGCCTCACCACTGCCAGCGGCTGCTGATCGAGTAAGTTGTGATGGTCAAGGAGTTTATATTCTTTCTGATGGTGAGCCGACAAATAAGACTGATTCGACCCTTAATTCTGTTATGAATGCTAGTCTGAGTAGTACGAATTTTGATTGCGCTGCATCAGGTGCACTAAATAGTACTAACGATTGGCATTGTATGAGTAACTATGCGAAAAGACTTTTTAATGGCGGTGTAATCCAAAGCATAGCTGCTAATGCGACGAATCCTGTTAATGTTCCCATACAAACTGCTTTTGTTGGTTTTGGTAATGACTTTACAAGTTTAGGATCTAGTGATGTCGTTAATGCATGTAAATTGACATCCCGAACTCAAACAGATCGCGCAGGTGATGATGCTTGTTCGCCGAATCAAGGAACAAACGCAATTGCTAGTCCTGGTTATGGTAATGGAGGTTTTTTTGCAACGCAAACACCACAAGGTGTTACTGATAGTGTTATCGCATTTATTAATAACTTGGGTGCAGCACCTTTAGCACCGTTAACAACAGGTGTGATCTCTGTTCCTTATGATGCTTTAAATCCTAAAAATTTACAGGAATATGGTTACTTACGTGCTTTTGAGCCAAATCCGGCTAATACATACTTAACATGGCGTGGAAATTTAAAGAAATATCATGTTGTTTTATCTGGAGCGAATGCAGGTGCTTTTGAGGCCAATTCTGGCGGATTAGTCTACAATGCAAGTGGGGCTTTTAGGACTGGAACAAAGGATTATTGGAATAGCTCTACTTATACTGACGGAGGCAAAGTCTTTTTAGGTGGTTCATATGCGAATGTGCCTTTACCCATTGCTGGACAACCTGAAACACGTGATGCAGAAGGAAATATCACAAAATATTATTACGCAGTACAAAGTAAAATCCGCAACTTATTTACTGATGTTTCCGCCGTTGCAGCAGATGGTAGCTTAACGAAAATTTCAACTTCTGGAACTAATTTGCTAAAAATTCCAGCTGCTCCACCAGAAGGAACTAATCCTTTTGATACGGTGGCTAATACAGCAAGTTATGTTTTAGGTAAATTTGATCCATCAACTGGACAAAATATTTTAAAAGCTTTTCCTATAAGCTTGAAATTAAAAATATTAAATTATTTAGGTTATTCAACAGATATTAATGCAACAACTCTGCCTCCATCTTTGGTTACATCGAATGAACCTTATTTATCGATGGGGGGAAGTATTCACTCTTTACCGGTTCAACTAACTTACAATGGAACACTAGATGATAATGGGAATTTAACATCTGCCCGAGAACAATCCATCCTCTATGGAACTATGGAAGGCGGATTACATATTGTGGATGCTTCATCTGGTATTGAGCAAATGGTCTTTGTTCCTGCAGATATTTTAAATGATTCAGTTGCTTCCAAAGCTTTAGTTGTTGGTCAAAGTGATGCTTCAGCTCCCGCTCATGGTATGGATGGAGCTTGGGTATCTGACCCAGCCTACAATATTACTACAGTGGGAAGTGGTAGCTCGGCAGTATCAAAAGTAGCTGCAAAGCAAATGAATATTTATGGAGGCATGCGAATGGGGGGCAGCAGTTATTATGGCTTAAATGTCTTAAATCCTGCTGCACCTAAGCTTCTCTTTAGAGTAGGAGCAGATCAAACTAATTATAGTCGTATGGGGCAGAGTTGGTCTAAACCTGTACTTGCAAATATACGTTATAACGGGGTTATTAAACGGGTTATGATTGTTGGTGGTGGCTACGACCAATGTTATGAAAACCCGAATATTACTTTGAGCAACTCTTGCTTTACTAATGGAAAAGCAAAAGGAAACGCTGTCTATATTATTGATGCCAAAACTGGGGAACGTTTATGGTGGACAAGTGATACAGGTTCTAATACTGATAACGCCAATATGAAGCACAGTATTGTTAGTCGCATTAGTACCTTGGATCGAGATGCTGATGGTTTGGTAGACCATTTATATTTCGGTGATTTAGGCGGGCAAATTTTCCGTATCGATCTTAATAATAACCAGACAAAAACGAATTCTACTTATAGTAGTTTTGGTATTCGAGTTGTGCGATTAGCCAATTTGGCAACAAATGACTCAACTGATGATGCCTCGAATGACTATACCGCTGGGAATGCGCCACGTTTTTATGAACCGCCAACAGTGACAATTCACGATTATGGAATTCACACTTTTATTACAGTAGGTATCGCATCAGGAGACCGTAGTACACCTTTAGACGTTTACCCACTTACAGGCCGTGAGGGGATGTCACCAAGCACAGCATTAAGCGGAAGACCTGTAAACAACGTTTATGGAATTATTGATAGAGACTTTGTTAAAAAGAACTTAATGTCTTTAACTGATAATCAGCTTGAAACAAAAGATATTACACGGACAGGTTTAAGAAAAAATCCACAAATTCTAAGAACAGGTGAAACAAGAGTAGCTCAAATTTTCTTCCCAACTACAGGAGTAGGTAAAGGCGGTTGGTATCGCTCGCTTTCTAGTACGAGCGATGGTACAGAAAAAGCTAATAATAGTTTTCGTATTAAAGGAGGACTTAAAGCTTTTGAGGAACCGATGGCAATTACGGGTAATTTAATTATTCCAGTTTATGACCCTCAAGGAACGGGAATTGTTGCGGGAGATCCTTGCTTACCCCGTGTTGTGGGAGAAACAGACCGACAAACGTATTGTTTACCCTTTGGCGTTTGTCTTAATCCAGATGGAACTATTAATTCAAATAAAGAAGAGCCGAGTGGGTTTCAAACAAATAAAACTGGTAGTAACTGTCCAGCTGGAGTTTCTGAATGTAATGAAAATGTTATTGGCACAGGTATTCGTGGCCTAGCATATGTTCCCAAAATAGATGAACCTCCTGTGACTAATAGTTGTGGCAAGTTACAATTGGCCGGAAACGAGAATGGAACGGGCGAGTGGCAGTGTACAAGTCATTTAGTTCCTACGCGTTGGTATGAGCGCTATCGCTAGAAGGAACAGCTTATGAATAAATACTCTATTCTACGGTTCAATCAGGGGGTTACCTTGATTGAGCTCATGGTTGTTATAGTGATTGTTTCTATTTTTGCTTCGATCGCTATCCCTTCATATCAAAGTTATAGCCGCAGAGCGACGGCCTCTGCTGCTAAAGGTGAAATTCTAAAATTGGCTGAACAATTGGAACGGCATAAATCCAAGAACTTTACTTATAGGGGATTTACCACCACATCTGTAACTTTGCCACGGGGTGGTTATACAATTGAAATTAGTGATGATACGACGACAGGAAATTTATTGACGAATGCTGCTGCAAATGGGCAGACATGGGTCATTAAAGCGACAACTACAGACTCCAGAAACTTTAATTTTATTGCTAAGAATTCAGGTTTGCGTTGCCAAAGTTTAACAGCTACGGCTGTTGATAATGACTGTGGTGGAACAGTCACTTGCAATGTATGTGAAACAAATAGTGAGAATTGGCAATGAAGAATGGTTTTACCCTGATAGAACTTATGATTGTAGTAGCAATAATTGCAATTTTAGCAGCTATAGCGACACCTTCATATTTGCAATATTTACGTAAAGGGCATCGTACAGCTGTTCAATCTGAAATGATGAATATTGCGCAGACATTAGAATCTCAAAAAATAGTAAATAACCGTTATCCTTCAAATACAACTATACAATCAATTTATGGCTCTAATGTGAGTCCTCTTCAGGGCAAAGCTTTATATACTTTAGCTTTTACTACTTTAAACGATTCGACATGGGTGCTTACGGCAACACCAATCGCTAATACTTCACAAGCTGGTGATGGAATTATTTGCTTAAATGATCAAGGGCAAAAATTTTGGGCAAAAGGTGCTACAGATTGTGCACTATCGGCTTCATCAAGTTGGACAGAGTAATTTAAATTCAAAACTGCGGATAACTCAAAATTTAATCTTTCTTTCAGGGTGAAAATCACGTAGAATGTCGCCCTCTATGAAAGGGGTTTGAAGTGTTGCCGATGGTCGGCGCAGGGATAATCCGTAAGAATTATAAGGCTTTTATCATGGTTGTTATTCGTTTAGCACGTGGCGGCGCAAAAAAACGTCCATTCTATCAAATCGTTGTGACTGATAGCCGCAATGCACGTGATGGTCGTTTCATCGAGCGTATCGGTTTCTTTAACCCAACTGCACAAGGTCAAGCAGAAAAACTTCGTTTAGATGCAGACCGTTTTGCTCACTGGGTTTCTCAAGGTGCTCAACCTTCTGAACGTGTTGCTTCTTTGGCTGCTCAAGCTAAAAAAGCTACTGCATAATTATTGTAGTAGGTAGCCCATGACACCAACACAGAATGTTCCCGAAGATCGTATTCAGATTGGACAGTTACGTTCAGCTTATGGATTAAATGGGTGGCTCTGGGTGTATTCCAATACAGAACCCATGAGCAATATGTTTGACTACTTGCCTTGGTACATCGAGACCAAGGCCGGTTGGCAAATCGTTGATGTAAAACGTTGGAAACCACATGGCAAAGGTCTGGTTGTTGCTCTAAAAGGTGTGAGTGATCGCACAGGAGCAGAAAGCTTGGTTGGCGCTAATATCTGGATTGCTAAATCTCAACTGCCGAAAGCAGATGTAGATGAGTACTACTGGTCAGATTTGAAAGGCTTAACAGTGTTAGGTCTTGATGACGACGAACAGGAAGTGAACTTGGGGCAAATTCATGAGTTGTTTGAAACTGGAGCCAATGATGTGATGGTTGTACGCGCTACACCAGACAGCATTGATTCAGAAGAACGCATGATCCCGTGGCATAAAGATGTGGTGCAACGCGTTGATCTTGAAGCTGGTCGCATTTACGTCAATTGGGGCGTAGATTATTAATCCTTTTTATAGGATTAACGCAGCAGGAAAATAGAGGAGTCTGCGGTGTTTTTTGCAGTCATTACGCTTTTTCCTGAAATGTTTGAAGCGATTACAGCCTACGGGATTAGCGGGCGTGCAGCAAAACGTGACATAGTACAAGTCACTTGTATTAATCCACGTGATTTTGCTGAAGGGAATTACCGAAGAGTGGATGAACGTCCATTTGGTGGTGGCCCTGGTATGGTGATGATGGCGGAGCCTTTGGCAAAAGCAATTAACCATGCCAAACAACTTGCTTCGCAAGCAGGATGTGTTCATGTACCTGTGGTGTATATGTCTCCACAAGGCAAAACTTTAAATGAACAGGCAGTACAGCAGTTTGTCGATTATGATGGCTTAATTGTATTGTGTGGGCGTTATGAAGGCGTCGATGAGCGTTTGATCCAGCATTATGTTGATCAGGAATGGTCAATTGGAGATTATGTCTTATCTGGTGGTGAACTACCTGCCATGGTGTTGCTTGATAGTATTATTCGCCGTTTGCCGAATGTAATGTCAGATGAGCAATCAGCGATACAGGATTCTTTTGTAGATGGTCTTTTGGATTGTCCGCAATACACTAAGCCAGATCAGTTTGAAGGTTTAGATGTTCCTGAAATTTTAAAGTCGGGACATCATGCCAATATTGAGAAATGGCGTTTTTTGCAGCGTTATCAACGAACTTTAGAGCGTCGACCTGAGTTGATTGAAAAGGTTGCGTTGACTAAGCAGCAAAAAAAATGGCTGTCAGATGAACAAGGGTAAGCACATCCCCTGTGTTTTTCTGAGTAAAAGATGAGAAGCTTTGCTTCGAATTAAAGCATAAGTCTATTTTTTATAGATTTATGTGTACTTAAGGCTCTTTACGGTTGTCGTAAAGGGAAAGTTAAACGGGTTGATATGCGCTTTAGCCTCTATCCCCAGCGGAAACTCAGGCCTCTTCTGACTCCGCACATATTGGAGATTCCCACAATGAGTGGTAAACATCCTTTAGTTCAAGCTATTGAAAATTCACAGTTAAAAACTGACCTTCCTGAATTTGCTCCTGGTGACACAGTAGTTGTTCAAGTTAAAGTAAAAGAAGGTGACCGTGAACGTCTTCAGGCATTTGAAGGTGTTGTAATCGCTAAGAAAAACCGTGGTTTGAACTCTGCGTTCACAGTACGTAAAATTTCTAGCGGTGTTGGTGTTGAGCGTGTATTCCAAACTCACTCACCAGTTGTTGCTAAAATCGAAGTGAAACGTCGTGGTGACGTTCGTCGTGCTAAACTTTACTACCTCCGTGACTTGTCTGGTAAAGCTGCACGTATTCGTGAAAAATTACCAGCTCGTAAAGCGTAAGCTTATAGCGAGTAAAAAATGCGCCTTTTGGCGCATTTTTTGTTTTAAAGCTTATAATCCTTGAAGTTTTAAACGGTTAGCATGTTGACGGTAAACCGATACAGGGTCTGCTGCAAAAATAGAACGTATTCCCATGACCTGATTGACTTCATCTAAATGATTCCAGTTATAGTCGTCACGAATAGTTTTACCAAATTTGGCACTGCATCGAGACACAAGCCCATCATTATCCCCAAATGGGTCAACTACTAGACTACTTCCTGTCAATGCCATGTCAAATGGATCTAATGGGTTCGTCAGCGCTTTATTACCAGAGAATGAATACATATAAATGCCTTTCTCCTGATAAGCACCCTCACCACAAGACGTGGTAGGAACACCCATTGGAAACTGGGCATTAAACTGTGCAGAGCCTTGAGTCGATAAACTGTGGGCACCTGCTAGGGAGTCATGCGGATAACTATTTGGGTCTAGACCTCCTGCCCAAGTAATTGCTGCGGAAAACCAGTTTACTAATGTTGCCAGCCCGGATAGAGGAGTACCCTCAACATTCAGGATGACATCTGCCATTGGCGATCCTTTGTGAGGTGCACCAATAGTAGTAAGCGAAGCGACTTTTTCAGGCATGATCCCAGCGACATAGCGAATTGTTGGTCCCCCGTGGCTATGTCCGATCAAGTTGACTTTAGGCTTTCCGGTGATGGCAATAATTTCTTCTACTTGTTGGGCAAGTTGTTCTCCACGAACTTCAGTTGAGTTAAACGGTGAAACTCTTGTTGCCCAGACATTTCCTCCGTTACGCGCAAGATCAGGAAGAATCTGATACCAGTAGTCCAGACCAAGCGTATCTGTTCCAACTCGGTTAAAACCCGCCATACCATGGTTAAAAACCAATGGATATTTGGTTTGTGCATAAGTCGAATAGACGAATGAGCTTTTGACTTGCTCAGCATTTGTGGCATGGGTTGCTGAAACACTCAGTCCTGAGAGTATTGCAGCACAGAAAAATATTAAGTTCCTTTTCATTTTTTACTCACTATTTTTATTTTGTATGAGAAGCAGCTTCTACTGCTGGATAAGGTTTGGCTCACTTTGAAATAGAAAAGCCTAGTAGTTAAAGGGTAGTTCACCTCCTTGGTCATGGACTGTTTCAAAAGTTCTAAGACGAAGCTGTTCTTGCGATGAGCTAAATTGTTGTTGGCGTAGTTGTTGAATAGCTTGTTTTTTAGCGCTGTCACTCATATTGCTATGCAGGACTTCATCACGTTGATTTAAGTAGCCAGTCACTCGCTGTTGCCACGCATTACGCTGTATATCTAAAGTTTCTAATCGTTGAGTTGCCTCGGCTCCAACAAGTGCTGTACGCATTTGCCGAAGTTCCTCTGCTGAACCATTGCGAGCTTTAATTTGTTTGGTCAGTGTGTGTAAATCATCAAGCTTTGAGAGTTCTTGTAGGTTTTCTTGCCAGTCTTCTGGTAATTGTTCAAAGCGCTCTTTGAGTTTTTTAGCTTTTTCAATTTCGCTTAAAGATGAATCTTCTAAAATCTTCATGCGATCTAATGTGTAGTTCTGATAAATGTCTTCTGTTGAAAATAACCCTTCAATTTCAGAGGCAGAGAAGAAACGTTTTCTTATATCTTGAATTGAACTGAAGATCTTTTGAAAATAATTTTGATCTTGTTGTTTAGATTGAGGCGGTTGAATTTGTGCAAGCTGCTCACGGTATTTTAAATAACGCGTCCACAAATCAATAATCTGTGAGCGGGCTGGCTCTAAATATTGATCTTGTATAAATTTCTCAAAATGAGTTTTAACTTGTTGTAAATTGCTCTCGCCATACTGCGTAATAAAATATTCAAAGCAGTCACGGGTTTGGCTATTCACAACTAAATGTTGTGAACTATCAATTTTTAATTGGCAGTTAACTTGAGTATCTTGCTGACTTTTACTCAAATAAGTATTTTCGTTTAATGGTGAATTTAAAGTAGATTGCGAAGTAGCTACCAAACTTTTAGCTTCATCCTGATTTGGCTGAGGTGAAGTATTTTCCGAGTCTGGGCTTAGCCAATACACACATGCGATGAGGCTCAAAATAAAAAATCCGAGCACACACCACCATATCTTTTTCTGCATCCTTTGCATAAAGATATCTTCCTTAAGTTTTCATTTGTTGTTTTTTTACTCGATCATTAATGTGCCATAAAATAAGTGAAAAGGCACCTAAATATTATGAAAATATCTTGCTGAATTTGCTAACATGTCGGCACTTTTCTCTAGCTTTGTGTTCCAGTAAAAATGACGACAAAAAATCAAAAAATTTCTCGTCGCCATATCAGTGGTGTATTTCTTTTAAATAAACCATTAGGGCTAAGTTCTAACGCTGCTTTGCAAAAAGTGCGTTGGCTTTACCGTGCCCAAAAGGCGGGTCATACTGGTGCATTAGATCCATTAGCAACCGGTTTACTTCCTATTTGTTTAGGAGAGGCCACTAAATTCTCACATTACTTGCTAGACTCGACAAAGCGTTATCAAACTACTGTTCGATTAGGCCAAACTACAACAACAGGCGATGTTGAAGGCGATATTTTACAAGAACGTCCTATCCCGGTTCTTAGCAAAGAGCTTATTGAGCAAACTTTAGAAAAGTTTAGGGGCGATATTCAACAAGTTCCACCAATGTACTCGGCATTAAAAAAAGAAGGTAAGCCACTATATGAGCTGGCCAGAAAGGGTATAGAGATTGAGCGTGAAGCACGCCCGGTTACGATTTATGCCTTAGAACTCATTGAATTTACTGAAAATAGTATCACTTTAGATGTAACTTGTTCTAAAGGAACATATATTCGTGTGCTAGGTGAAGATATTGGTGAGGCACTTGGTTGTGGTGGTCATTTAACCATGCTTCACCGTATTCAAACTGGACATTTTGAACTCATCCCAAGTTATACCATTGAATATTTGGAAAGCTTAACGGAAGAGCAAAGAGAAGCTTTGCTACTGCCCGTATATGCTCCAATTGACCATTTCTTAAAAATTCAGGTTCCCGAAGGACGGGAAAAATATTTTTGTAACGGTCTAGAAAGCAATATTGATCATTCTGCAGAAGCAGAAGTGTTGGTTTTTTCGGGTGAACGCTGTCTAGGTTTAGCTGAAATTACCGATAAAAAACGGTTGGTACCTAAACGTATCTTAAATTTGTAGTAGATGTAGAGTATAAAACATGGGCATGGAATGGGATGTTATCCTTAGTTTGATCTTTTTTGCGTTTACTGCGGGAGCAATTGATGCTGCTGTTGGTGGCGGCGGACTCATCCAGATTCCCGGGATCATGAGCACTTTTCCTAACATGTCGACTGCTACGGTGATTGGTACCAATAAAGTCTCATCCATTTTTGGTACGGCATCGGCAGCTTATACATTTGCTAAAAAAGTAAAATTGCAATGGAAGCTTTTAG
Organism: Acinetobacter sp. AOR12_HL; assembly: GCF_027855275.1. Classification (NCBI taxonomy): domain Bacteria; kingdom Pseudomonadati; phylum Pseudomonadota; class Gammaproteobacteria; order Moraxellales; family Moraxellaceae; genus Acinetobacter; species Acinetobacter sp. AOR12_HL. The sequence goes on from NZ_JAKTIJ010000022.1 coordinate 124,575, forward strand.
CCGTTATTGCCATTTGTGCCTTGATTAGTTCTTTCGCTGGTGCGGCTTGTTTGTCGCTTATCCCTCAATCGGTATTGCGTCCTTTCGTTTTCGTGATGTTGATTGTGATTGCGATTTATACCCTAGTTAAAAAGAACTTCGGACAGGTTCATACCGAGCAAAAAATTACCACGAAAATGCTCGTTTTAGCTGGTATCGGTAGTCTGGCGATTGGCTTTTATGACGGTATTTTCGGGCCGGGTACTGGTAGTTTCTTTATCTTTTTCTTCATTCGTTTTTTACAAGTCGATTTTTTACATGCTTCGGCGTTGTCAAAAATCGGTAATTTTATGACTAACTTAGCTGCGCTGAGTTTCCTCATCCCAACTGGGCACGCTATTTTACATATTGGTTTAATGATGGCAGCGGCTAACGTGCTAGGTTCTATTGTTGGGGTGCGTACCGCGCTTAAATACGGTAGTGGTTTTGTACGTATTATCTTTTTAATTTTGGTGAGTATCCTGATTTGCCGTTTGGGATATCAAATGTTTGTTACAGGTTAAATAAGATAAAAAGTATGAACTGTCCTGAGGAGTGGTTCATACTTTTATGTATCTTTTAAAATTAGAAATATAAAAAACATTACAGAAACTTACTAGAAAGAAAACTGTGTAAAAAATAGTCTCATTTTAAGCTACTTAAATAATATAAATTTTGCCGTACGATAAACCTTGAAATAAAAAAGATTTTTTAACTAAAAATGAGGAAGAGAATGAATATTTTCGAAGCATTAAGAGAAAGCCACGAAAATCAACGCAACCTTTCTGAACAATTAATCCAGACACATGGTTTAACCGAAGAACGAAAAGAATTATTTGATGCATTAAAAAACGAACTTTATGCTCACTCAGTTGCCGAAGACCGTTATTTATATATCCCTTTAATGTTTGATGATGTCGGTTTGGATATTACGAGACATGCTTTATCTGAACACCATGAAATGGATGAGTTGGTCGAGCAACTTGAAAAAACGGATATGAGTAGCCCAAGTTGGTTGGCAACCGCTAAACAGTTGAGCGAAAAAGTCCATCACCATTTAAAAGAAGAAGAGCATAAATTTTTTCAGCAAGCCGGTAAAATTCTTAAAGACAGTGAAAAAGAAACGCTAGGCAATAAATATTTAAAGGAATATAAAAAGTATAAAAAACAGCAATAAGCTACACCTATGATGCTGTTTTGCTTCTTAAAGTAACCCCAATTGACGCTAGCATTACGCAAGCTAAAGCCACCCATTGCAGCATGCTGATTTCTTCATGAAGTAGTAAGAAACCTGTTAATGCTGCCAATGCTGGTGCTAAACTTGTTAGGGTGCCATAAGTTAATTTATTAAGTTGTTTGAGTGCCATTAGGTCAAGTGCATAGGGAATAGCAGTCGCTAAAACTGCAATAAGTAAGGCTTTACCCCAGTACTGTGTATCAAGTAATGCTGGGCCATTATACCAAATACCAATTGGTAATAAGGTGAGGGCAGATACCGTAATCCCTATGGTTAAGGCATGCATTCCTATATTTTGAGTTACAACTTTTTGACCAAAATAAATATAGAATGCCCAACAAAGCCCTGCGCCTAAAGCACAGGCTGCACCTACGTAAGAAAAGTGGTGTTGAGTTGGATCTTGCCAAGGTACCATGAGTGCAATACCCAGCATGGCAAAAGCTACCCAGATATATTCGCTCTTTTGTTTGATAGAAACTAGGGCTAAGCCTAATGGACCAATAAATTCTAGACCTACTGCAATCCCTTGGGGTAATTTTCCAAGAGAGGTATAAAATAAAATATTCATTAACCCTAAAGATGCGCAATACATTAATAAATCACGCCATTTTAAATAAGGTAAGCGAGACCAGATTTTCCAAGAACGGAACATAACGGCAACAATCACTGCTGCAAAACATAGTCTTAAAATAGTAACGGTAAGCGGATCTAAAGCTGCGATAAGTTGCTTGGCAAATGAAGCGCTGATTTGATACGAAACCATCGACAAAATCATATAGAGCACAGCAATAATTGGAAGATTTTGCATGGAAATACCTTAACGCTTTATTTGATATTTAAAAAATAAGGGTGATTAATTATAGCCAATACTGGGTTTCAACCCGCAGGTTTTGCAGAATTAACCTACTGTTTTTTCACGTTGTTGTCGGGCTCTTTGGGTGGTTATGGTACAACCCACAGAAGCAGTAATAATAGTGGCGAGTGCCAACCATTGATTCCATAACAGGTATTCACCTAAGAAGATAAAACCGGAAAGTGCAGCAACAGCTGGCTCTAGGCTCATCAATGTTCCAAAACTTAAAGGTGTTAAATTGCGTAGAGCTAACATTTCTAAAGAGAATGGAAGTGCACTAGCTAAAACGGCGAGACCAATAAAATAAAAAAAGTATGGTAATTCTATAACTTGCCCAATAGAGCCTGAGAAAAAAGTAATAGGTAAAAGTATACAAGCACCTACAGTCATGCCCAAACAAACTGTATGGTTACCTGAGATACCAGAAGGCTTTTGCCCCGCAATAATATATAGGGCCCAACAAGCACCTGCACTCATCGCAAATAGGACTCCAATCCAGTCCAAACTATGTGCTTGGTTAAAAGGAAATAATAAAATGAGACCAATAATTGCGAAAGTGACCCAGACAAAATCATATTTTTGCTTAGCATGGTAAAGGGCCACACTGAGTGGACCAATAAATTCAAATGCAACCGCAATACCAATGGGTAAACGTTCAAGCGATAAATAGAAAAGAGCATTCATGCCAGCAAGAGCAAAGCCATAGCTCAAAATAGCTTTCCATCGGACCTGACTAAAATTAATTTTCCAGATCTGAAAAATGAAAGCCAAAATAAATGCCCCGATACATAAACGCATTGCAGAAACAGTCAGTACAGGAAAGTTCTGAAACAGGACTTTAGCTAAGGATGCGCTACTTTGGACACTTAACATGGCAAGAATAAGAAAGCCCAAAGCATGAAGCTGGGATTTCTGGCTTGGACTGGACATTTTATTATTTGATCAATTGGTATACTTTTCACATGATAATGTAAATACCTATAAAAAAGCCACAGACAATGCTGTGGCTTTTAAATTTACAGTCTGTATTAAAACAATACGCGTACGCGAATTGTGCCTTCAACTTCATGCAACATATCTAAAGCTTCTTGAGAAGCAGAAGCATCTACGTCCATTACAAGGTAACCGATGTCGCCTTTAGTCATAAGTGACTGACCTGAAATGTTAATGCCTTGTTCAGCAAACAAGTTGTTGATTTTAGACAATACACCCGGTACGTTTTTGTGGATATGTAGTAAACGGTGTTGACCCGCTGTCAATGGCAACGCGATTTCTGGGAAGTTTACCGCAGAAAGTGTCATACCCTTATCAGAGTAAGCAACAAATTTCTCTGCTACTTCTAAACCGATGTTTGCTTGAGCTTCCATCGTTGAACCACCAACGTGAGGAGTCAAGATCACGTTGTCTAAACCACGAAGTGGAGACTGGAATTCTTCACCATTTGCTTTTGGTTCTTTCGGGAATACATCAACTGCCGCACCTGCAAGGTGACCAGATTTGATTGCATCAGCTAAATCTTCGATCACTACACATGTACCACGTGCAGCATTTAAGAAGATCGCGCCTTCTTTCATTTTTGCAAATTGTTCTTTAGTGAAGAAGTTACGTGTAGACGGAACATCCGGTACATGCAAAGTCACAACATCAGCAGTTGCTAAAAGTTCATCTAAAGAACCAACTTGGCGAGCATTACCCATTGGTAATTTAGTGACTGCATCATAATAAATGACATGCATACCCATACTTTCAGCAAGAACTGAAAGTTGAGAACCGATGGAACCGTAACCCACAATACCTAAAGTTTTGCCACGAGTTTCAAAAGAACCCACAGCAGATTTGTCCCAACCACCACGATGACAAGCCGCTGACTTTTCAGGAACACGGCGAAGAAGAAGAATAGTTTCAGCAAGTACGAGCTCTGCAACCGAACGCGTATTTGAATATGGTGCGTTAAATACAGGAATACCACGTGCCATCGCTGCTTTAAGATCTACTTGGTTTGTTCCGATACAGAAACAACCTACTGCGATCAATTTATTTGCAGCTTCGAAAACTTCTTCAGTCAATTGGGTACGCGAACGAATACCAATAAAGTGAGCATCTTTAATTGCTTCTTTAAGCGCTTCGCCTTCAAGAGCAGTTTTGCGATAGTCAATGTTGGTATAACCCGCAGCGTTTAAAGTATCGACTGCGTTTTGGTGAACGCCTTCTAACAAAAGGAAACGGATTTTATCTTTAGGTAGTGAAAGATGTTGGCTCATTACGGCTCCGCTACAAAGGCCAAATTTGGTGGCGGTATAATAACATACTGGGCAGCGCTATAGATATTTCGTTTATACCATCGCCTTATGGCAATTTTATCTATGTCTAATCACTTCCATTTATGGCTTGTCGAGCGTTATAAAATATGCTTGGTCTACGTTTAGGCTCAAATTTTCCTTTAAGGCCTTATAAAAAGTGTTTTATTGGTGTTAAACATGTTTTGTAGTGACAGTATCTCTATTCTGAACTTTATCGCTTGTGCTGTTGCATGTAGAATATAGGTGTTCAAATGTTCAAATGAACATTATGACTTTGCTCAGGTGAAAACCTTGAGAAATATGAGGTCATAGTCCCACCACAGTTTACTTCTTGCTAGGTCTGCAAACGATGAATGCTCCAGTCGCTTTAACACCTGAGTTACTCACCCAATTAACAGCAATCGTCGGTGAAAACCGTATTAAAACCGATGCTGATAGTCTCGAAAACTGGGGTAAAGATCATACCAAGCATTTTAATCCGAACCCATCGGTCATCGTTTTTCCATCAACGACTGAACAAGTTCAGGAAGTTGTGAAGCTTGCAAACCAGTTTAATATTGCAATTACACCGTCAGGTGGTCGTACTGGACTCTCTGCTGGTGCTGTAGCAACCAATGGTGAAATTGTCATTAGCATGGACAAAATGAACCAGATTCTTGAGTTCTTCCCGGCAGACCGTATGGTTCGTGTACAAGCTGGTGTTGTGACTGAGCAATTGCAAAATTATGCAGAAGAGCAGGGTATGTATTATCCGGTTGACTTTGCGTCAGCGGGTTCTAGTCAGATTGGCGGTAATATCGGTACCAACGCTGGTGGTATTAAAGTCATTAAATATGGCATGACGCGTAACTGGGTACTCGGTTTAACTGTAGTGACGGGTAAGGGCGACATTTTACGTTTAAACAAAGGCATGATTAAAAATGCAACTGGATATGCATTACAGCATTTGTTTATTGGTGGTGAAGGTACATTAGGTTTAGTGACTGAAGCAGAAATTAAACTTGAGCGTCAACCACAAAACCTACAAGTTTTAGTTTTAGGTGTTCCTGATTTTGATGCAGTAATGCCTGTGTTACATGCTTTCCAAAAAGATATCGACTTAACTGCATTTGAGTTCTTTGGTGAGCTTGCAATGCAAAAAGTACTCGACCGTGGTCATGTTCAACGTCCATTTGAAACTCAATGTCCATTCTATGTATTGCTTGAGTTTGAAGCGTCATACGAACCGATTATCGACAAAGCAATGGAGATTTTCGAGCACTGTATGGAACAAGGTTGGGTACTTGATGGTGTAATGAGCCAGAGTCTTGACCAAGTAGAGAGTTTGTGGCGTTTACGCGAGGATATCTCTGAATCAATCGCGCCGTTTATTCCATATAAAAACGATATTTCAGTATTAATTACTCACGTACCTGCATTTATTCGTGAAATTGATGCGATTGTTCAAGAAAACTATCCTGACTTTGAAATTTGCTGGTTCGGCCATATCGGCGACGGTAACTTACACTTAAATATTTTAAAACCTGAAAACTTAACCAAAGATGAGTTCTTTGCGAAGTGTCAGGTCGTGAATAAATATGTGTTTGATACTGTTAAAAAATACGATGGTTCAATCTCTGCCGAGCATGGCGTAGGTATGACGAAAAAGCCATATTTGGAATATTCGCGCTCAGCTGAAGAAATCGAATATATGAAAGCTTTGAAAAAAGTATTTGACCCGAATGGCATTATGAATCCGGGTAAATTATTCGATCTTTAAATTAGATCTATTTTGTAGAACTACATAGTTTCTACAGAGTAACCGACAAAGGCATAGCATCATAAAGCTATGCCTTTTGTTTTTTGGTGATGAAAATGCAACGTTTATTTTTAATTTCTGCACTCTGTGCTGGACTTATGACGGGTTGTGCAACCACAAGTAAATTAATTCCTTTTGTGGGCTCAGAAACCCCAATGCAACAAGTACTTAAAACGCAACCCGAGATTGTAAAAGAGCATAACAATACTTCAGTTCAGCAGGTATTTAACCGTGTAGAATCCCCAACTGTTTCTCGCATTACTGTTATACAAACCGGTTTAATGGATGACTCTGTCTCAGCAATTCGGACGGAATATTTATTTAAATTGGTTGATGAAAAGTGGCAATTGCAAAATAAGCAAAAGAGCTACCAATGTGCAAGAGGAAAAGGTTCTAAAGATTTCCAAATGCAGCTTTGTTCTTAAGCATAAAAAAGACGATAAATATATCGTCTTTTTTATTTCTTAAATTATACGCCGCTTTCTAAAATTTTAATTTTGACGTCAACTACATCATCTTTGACTGCTTCATGATGCGCTTGCATATGTGGTGTAGCTAAGTGTGCTTCAAGATGAGCTACACTTTCCCATTTTTCTAACATCACAATAATGTCAGGGTCTTTGTTCTGGAAGCTCGCATTTGAAATGTGGTCAACTAAAGGTTCATAACCATGGCAACCATCTTCTGCTAAAACAGTTGGAATGATTTTTTGAAATGCATTCAATACGTTTTGGCGGTGCTGTCCACCCGATTGAGTACGAATTTCCGCGATAATAGTAAGCATGGTTTTCTCCGGATTAGGCTGCTGCAAATAGTGTGTTCAAATGTGCTTTGTATGCTTCCACATAACTATCTACATCAGGCATTTTAATTACATCATTTACAATAAATGTTGGTAGGGTACTCATACCTAAGAATTGATTTGCTTTATGAAATGGTAAATAAACACCATCTACACCCACACCATGGAAAAACTGATCCGCATCGTCAAATGCTTCCATTGGCGCATTCCAAGTAAGCGACAACATATATTTTTTGTCATGAATTAAACCACCTGAACCATATTTTTTTGAGGCATCAGAGCGGCTACGACCATCGTTTGCATAAAGAGAACCATGACCTGTCGTAAATACATCGTCAATATATTTTTTTACAGTCCACGGTGCACCCATCCACCAGCCCGGCATTTGATAAATCACGACATCTGCCCATAAATATTTTTCTACTTCGGCTTCAGCATTGTAGTCACTATCTGCACGAGTGACTTTTACTTCATGACCGAGTTCAGTGAGGTGATTCGTCGCTAATGTCGTGAGTGTGTCATTTAATTCACCATTTGAGTGCGCAAATTGTTTGGCACCATTAATGACTAAAATATTGCTCATGGGAGTTACTCTAATTCAATTCTTAAACTTGAGCGATACTTTAGAGAACTTACTCTTAAAGAAAAATGTAGTAATTGGAAAAATATTATTGATTAAAAATCATTAATCTTGGTTTGATACCTCATACTGGTTTCTTCATTTTAATGGCAAATACTTTACAAAGTTGAACGGAAAAAATTGTTTGTAGCCTTTAGCATCAAGGTGAAGTTGTGGTGGAGTTGAGTATGAAAAAGATTGGTTTACTCATGATGTGTAATTTGTTGATTCTGAGTGCTTGTACACCAAATACAAATCCACCCACACCTCAAGCGAACAGTCCGATACAAGCTGTTTTACTCGATCAACCTAATCTTTTAAATAATGCCAGTAATTTAAGTATTTCACAGCAAATGAATGCTTTAGAAGATCCTTCTAATGCTCAAGTTACTATTTTGCAGACAGAGCCGAGTGAGGATGCTGTTTCGAAAACACGTACTGAGTATTTATTAAAAAAAGATCAGACTGTTTGGAAAATCGTGAATAAAAAACAAAGTTATCAATGTACAAAAGGCGAGGAAGCAGCAGACTTTCAAGTTAATCCTTGTCCTTAAAGCTGAATTTCTATTGAATATGTGGATAACTTTAGGGTTATTCACAATATAAAAATGAGTTCGTCATCATTAAAATATAGAATTTAAAATTGTTGGAATTGTCCGATTGATGATCAATTTGAAAAGTGATATTGTGTCATCCGGCAATTATGCCAGATGGTAAAAATTACCGAATCTCACGTCATACATTTTTTCTCGTTTTAGACACCTTGTGAATACGGTGTTTCACATTCTAAACATGCACTCTCACGGCATATAACAACTTAACTAAAGATTGACTGACCATACTGTCATCGTCATGACTACATTATTTATTTCAATATGTAGTTGCTGAGACATAGTGGCCGCTATTTTGAAGTGTACAAACTCATGAAAAATATTCAAACGACAGCGTTGAACCGTACAACGTTGATGTTTCCTTTAGCTTTAGTGCTATTTGAATTTGCGGTTTATATTGGTAATGACCTGATTCAGCCAGCCATGTTGGCAATTACTGAAGATTTCGGTGTAAGTGCAACTTGGGCGCCGTCTTCAATGTCATTTTATTTATTAGGTGGTGCATCTGTTGCATGGTTACTAGGACCTTTATCAGATCGATTAGGCCGTAAAAAAGTACTTTTGTCTGGTGTTTTATTTTTTGCCTTGTGCTGTTTTTTAATTTTATTAACGCGACAAATTGAACACTTTCTGACATTACGTTTTTTACAAGGTATTGGGTTAAGCGTAATTTCAGCAGTGGGATATGCCGCAATTCAGGAAAACTTTGCCGAGCGTGATGCGATTAAAGTCATGGCCCTCATGGCAAATATTTCATTGCTTGCGCCTTTGCTAGGGCCTGTACTTGGAGCTTTCTTAATTGATTATGTTTCATGGCACTGGGGCTTTGTGGCAATTGCTTTACTTGCACTGCTGAGCTGGGTTGGCTTAAAGAAACAAATGCCTAGTCATAAGGTGAGTGTAACCAAACAGCCTTTTAGTTATCTTTTTGATGACTTTAAAAAGGTATTTAGCAATCGACAGTTCCTTGGGTTAACGTTGGCCTTACCACTTGTGGGTATGCCGCTTATGCTTTGGATTGCATTATCGCCAATTATTTTGGTCGATGAACTGAAGCTAACGAGTGTGCAATATGGTTTAGCACAGTTCCCGGTATTTTTAGGTTTAATTGTTGGTAACATTGTTTTAATTAAAATTATTGACCGTTTAGCTTTAGGTAAAACTGTCTTAATTGGCTTACCGATTATGCTCACTGGTACGCTAATTTTAATATTAGGTGTTGTCTGGCAAGCCTATTTAATTCCTTGCTTATTAATAGGTATGACACTCATTTGTTTTGGTGAAGGAATTAGCTTCTCAGTGTTGTACCGTTTTGCGCTCATGTCATCTGAAGTGTCAAAAGGAACTGTAGCTGCTGCTGTTTCAATGCTATTGATGACGAGCTTCTTTGCAATGATTGAGCTTGTACGCTATCTCTACACTCAATTTCATTTATGGGCTTTTGTCTTATCTGCTTTTGCATTTATTGCCTTGTGGTTTACTCAACCACGTTTAGCTTTAAAACGAGAAATGCAGGAAAGAGTTGCACAAGACTTACATTAAAAAAATACCGGAATTTATATTCCGGTATTTTTTTATTCTATTTAATTTCATGCTCTAAAAGTTTGCCTTTTAAGCTTATGAGTTCAGGCAAGGTTTCTAATAATAAACTCATTTGTTTTAAGACAAGTGTGTAGTTCTCTGAAAAATGTTCGTGAGTTATTAAACTTTGAATTTGCTTTAAAGTCTGTTCAAGAAAACTAAAGTTAACCGAAGCTTGTTCAAATAAACTTTGTTTAAGAATTTGCTGACAATCCAGTAAAAGTTGTAATACCTGTTGATCATCAATTTTTTGTCTTTGGCTGCCTAATGCTGCGACATAACTCAACTGGCTGTGGCTATAAACCAAATAACGAAAGGCGTAATGAATCAGCTCTGGATTTGGGTTGGGCTCGGCACTTAAGCTTGAAATCATATTCGACAATTCAATTTGTGCGTTATGTGCAGCTCGGCGAATTCGACGATATTCAATGTCTTGATTTTTCCCATGCTGATATTGCTCGACAATCATATTGAAGTAATCAAAGGTGGCTTGGCTACTTTTCTTAATATTGTTTGGAATATTACGGAAGTTCCAGTCTGGCCAAATAAAATTAACAGCAAGCCAAGCAATAAAGCAGCCTAATAAGGTGTCGATTAGGCGAGGTAAAATAATGCTGTAACCTGCACCTTTTAAGTTGAAAATGAGCAATACCATTAAGGTTGCCATCAGTGTTGCCAGCGCATATTTTTTCTGGCGTAAGTAGAAAAAGCTAACTCCACAAATTATGGTAAGAATGAGTTGGCCTTCGATACTAGGAACAAAATATAAAATGGGAATACCCAATAAAACGCCGAGTAAAGTCCCAATCGTTCTAAGCTTTAAACGACTTTTGGTTGCAAAGTAAGTAATTTGGCAAACAAATAAACTAGTGAGCAAAATCCAGTAACCATGTTGGGCAAAAGGTAAGAGGGAAATGGCATAACCTGCGGCAAATACAACCGCAATTCGTACTGCATGTCTAAATAGGGCTGATTGTGGCGTCAGTTGCTGCCGAATTTTTAAAACAAGATCTGAAAATCCTTGAATATCATCATCTAGTAAATTGAGATGTTCTTGCTTGTTCTGACTTAGCGTTTCATTAAGCGGTTGAGCATATTGAAGCTGTTCAAATTGTTCATGCATTCCTTTTAAATTATTAAAAATCAGCTTTAAATTTTTAACTTCAAAATTTTGTGGATGCTGTTGTATCCAGTCTTTCAAAGAGCTTTCCAAATGGTTTAGGCCAATTTGGCTTTCTTGAGAAGACTGATATTGTTGATTATGCAAAATGCATTGGGCTAAATCATGGCAAGCTTGTGCCTGTAAGCGTAGGTTTTTCTGAAAACGAAAAATGAGATCACTACGGCTAAAATTTTGTTGGATATGCTCGTAGTGTAAATAATTAGAAGTTGCCTGCTCGTGTATATCTCGCGCAAAAAAGTATAGGTTTAACCAGTAAATACTTTTATTACTGACTCGTGATGCCTTAAGGCGAGTTAGCAGAGAGCTGCGTATTTGGTTAAGACTTTGCGCAACTTGTGTATTTTGTAGTGATAACTCAAATAAAAGCTGTTCAACATTTTCTTTATTATCTGGGTCGAACAACCGTGCTTTAGCTTGAAGTAAGGCTGAAATTTCTTCAAAAATTTGTGAAAGTTTATCTTGTAAAGGAAGTGTTGGTTTAAGAATAAAAAATAAAATAGAAGTTAGGCCGTACCACAACGCACCATAGACAAAATAAGTAGGCTGTTGGTACCAGTGTGCATATTCTCCTAAACCAAACATGCTATAAATTGAGAGTAAAATCGTACCAAAAGAAATGGTAGCGTAGCGTTGCCCTAAAGCTCCCAATAAAATGAAACAAGCACTGGAAATTGAAAGATATAAAATAAATAAAAATTTATAAGGTGCTAAAAAACCAAGAATAGTGCTGACAGTAAAAAAGAGTAGGCAGACATAGAGCAGGTTGCGTAAACGAAGACTTAAGCGATCATCAAAATCAGTAAGTGCAGCAGCAATCGCACCTAAAGTCACAGGAACGATCAGCTCATTATGACCTAACCAAAGTAAACCTAAAGTTGTGCCTGTGAGTACAATTAAAATTTGCAGGCAATAAATTAAAATTGAATTCGTTTTAAAACGATTGAATAGTTGAGTCAGGTTATTCACGGCTTTTTTCTAAATGAGAGGGTACGTGACAATTGGTATTTAAATTTTTATTACTTGAAAAATATTATGCGTTTTGTTTAAAAAAGTCAGTTTATTTTTTAAGATTTTATAATAATTAATTAGTCTAAGTTGCTTAATAAAATAGCAAAATTGTGGATATCTTTTTAGATACCCACAATTTAAAAAAAGCACTTATTTGATTACACCACATGCGATTCGCGCTCCGCCACCACCTAGAGGCAGAGGAGAATCTGAATAGTTATCACCACCAGCATGGATCATGATAGCGCGACCTTGAATGTCAGCAAGTTTTAAACGTGGTGCAATAACAGCAGTTGTAGCTACACCAGTATTGTCAACGACTAATGCTGGTAAATCGCCTAAATGCCCAGTAGTTGGCGTACCATGATGTGGGGCTTGGTTAGGGTTATAGTGGCTACCAGCAGCTAAAGCAGCGCCTGGTTTTCCATCTTTAACAGCAGGGGCACAAGATGGATTTTCATGGATGTGGAAACCGCGAGTACCACTTGGTAAATCTGCTAAAGCAGGGGTAATGATTAAGCCCTTATCACTATCTTGAAAGCTAATCGTACCAATTTTTTTACCTATACCATTAGCTGTCACTTCATTAACATCCACCACTTTTTTAGTATGCATTGTGGTAAGTGCATGGGCTGTATCAGATACAGTCTTACTTACCGTGCTACAACCAACCGTTAATAAAGCTGTCAGTGCACATACTGCACCAATTTTATTAAATACTGGCATTATAGATATCCTTATAACTATAAATCTGATTTTTTTATTCAAGCAAAGGTGCGTGAACCCTACAAGTTAATTTAAATAGTCACTTTGTATCTTGAAATATTTTTAAATCATTAGCTTAGTTTTTAGATGGTGGTAAATCATCATCTGAATCATAAATCATGGTCGTTTTTGGCATGGGTTCAGGGTCAATTGTCTCGTGAAGCCATTCACGCCAAATTGCTAATAAAACAGCTAAAATAACAGGGCCAATAAATAGACCAACTAAACCAAAACTTGCAATTCCACCCAATACACCGAACATAATCAATAAAAACGGAATTTGAGTCGCACCAGAGATTACAAGTGGACGGATCACGTTGTCTGAACTACTTACAATCAGCACACCCCATAAGATGACGCCAATAGCTTCCATAGTTTGACCTTGAGAGAACAACCATAGTCCAACGCCTAAGTAGGAAACAGGAGTACCAAACGGAATTAGGGCTAATAAGAACGTTGCAATGGTGAGAACCATTGGGTTAGGTACACCAGCGACGAAATAACTTAATCCAGCCAGTACTGCTTGAGCAATTGCAGTTAAACCCACGCCATACACAACGGCACGAGTGGTTTCTGAAATTGTGTCGAGATAATGATGAATACGTGGCCCAATCACCATTTCCAAGGCTTTACTCACTTGGGTTAAGATCGTGTGACCATCACGATAAAAGAAGAAAAGACTTAAAATTGCAAAACAAAGTTTGACGATATTTTTACTAATTTCATTTAATAACACACGCCCATAACTTAAATGGCTTTGTACCCAAGCTGCAATATTTTGAATAGTACTATTAGGGTCTGTGTTAATTTCGTTGAGTGTGCGAGATATTTCTTTACCAATAAACGGAAGATTACGAATAAAATCGGGAACGCTTAAATGACCTGAAAAGACTTGACGCTGTAAATCAAAATAAAGGTTTCGGCCTTCATGTTGTAGAATAAAAATAGCACATGTAAATGGCACACCAACAATTAAAATGACTAAGCTAATCATAACTGTAGCATTTAAATTATTTCGGTTTTCACCAAAAAAATGCTGAATTCTTAAATAAATCGGCCAAGTCATGTAGGCAATAATGGCAGCCCAAAGTACAGGTACAATAAAGTACTTCAGGATGTTAAATCCTAAAAAGATCAGGATAAAAAACAGCCCAAACAATAAAACGCGCTGTAAAGTAGGAGCGTATGGATGCACGAACAAAATTCTCTAATTTTTAAAATAGAATAAGGTCATATTAACTGAAAAATGACCTGAGACAAATTTTAGGCAGGCGTGCTCATTTCTGCATCTTGCCCACCTAAAATAAAGAGATGGTTTTAGAACCACTCAGATTTATCTTCAATCAATTTATTTAAAAGAGGCTGCCACTGGCTTTGAATTGCAATAAAGTTCTTTTGTGGTTTATCAAATACACTTAAACCTTGCATTGCTAAACTGCCATAAGCACTACGCTCTGCAATCCATGCGATAGGTTCATGTTCGATTTTTTCAAAAAATTGCTGAATATCTTTTGAGCTGGCGCTGTTCGGTTTAACTCGGTTTGCAAGTAGTAAAATTTGTACTTTACCTTTACGAATACGTTTAATATCCTGCAAATGCTTGAGAAAACGTCGTGTACTGTCGATATCGAAAAATGAAGGCTGAAGTGGAGTAATAATCGCATGGGCTTCGCTGACTAATTGTTCAGCATGATCACCTGAAAGGGCACCCGGTGCATCAATAATTAAATAGTCTAAATTTTTAGGTGCATCACCAATTGATTTTTCTTGACGCCAGTCGAGGCTTTGAATTACAGCTACGTTATCTGGACGTTGCTTTAACCATTGTAAGGAAGATTTCTGGTTGTCAGAATCTGCCAATGCTACTTTATATCCTTTTTGTGCCAAAGCTGTTGCCAACGTAATGGCTGTCATGGTTTTTCCGCATCCGCCCTTTTGATTTGCAATAAGTATCGTTTTCATAAATTCAGTTATATTCAGCAGCACACTTGTTCTACTTATACCTTAGCATCTTTTTATGTGAAGTAGATGACTGCCTTTGACAAAAGTTTAAGCTACTCCCTAATTTTAGATATGATTGCTCATCTATCGCGATGATGTGTATTTGTTAAGGAAAATTTATGTCCGTATGGCTGGCCATGCTTATTGGTGCTGGTATTGGTATTATTATCACGACGCTCATTTTATCAAATACCCGTAATGGCCGAATCAAGGCTGAATACGAGCAATATATTGCCGAGTTGGAGCTTGAGCATCAACAAGCCCTTGCCCAAGCACAAAAGAGAAGTGTGAATACGAGCCGCGCCGTATTAAAAGGAAAAATGGCAGAACAATTTGCGCCAGTCTTGCCGGAGTTTCAGTATTTGCCAAGTGATGCCAAGTTTATGGGCGACCCAGTTGATTATATTATTTTCGATGGCTATACCGATTTTCGAGATGGAGACGGAACTGCCGATGATATTCAAATTATTTTGCTGGATGTCAAAAGTGGAGGGGCACGTTTAACAAAGGGGCAGCAAGCAATTGCTCAGGCAATTAAGGAAGGGAAAGTTCGCTTTGAAACTTTAAGAATAGATTTTGAAGATCAATAATCTATTTAATTAGGCACAAAAATAGACGAAATTGATCTGTATTGTTACTAAATTCCGATATTTTTTTCATACCTTAGAGCTACCATAAAACGAAGATCTAATGAATTTGATCTAGCAATATTTGAGGTATAAAGCGATGAAAAAACAACGTTTGATGATAGCTTTGCTGGCGACTTTAGGTATGGGTTCAGCATTTGCATCAACCTCGAGTGAATACAATATTGCCAATGGCTTGCTTCCAGTTGAAAAAGATCAATCAATTTCTGTATTACAACCATTTCAGGGAAATTTTAGGATTTTAGGTTCAAAAATTTATCACAATGATGAGCAAGCCAAATTTTCACCGATTGATTATGCGGTAAGTTGGGGTTTATTTGCTCAACCTGAAATAGCGCGACATATTTCAGTGAAACAATATGACCGCTATTTAAACTGGAAAATAGCAAAACTTCCTGTACCAGCTGAGCAAGCGATGCAGATGGTATCGAATATGCACATTATTCCTGCAAACCCTGAAATCGCCCAACAAATTAAGCAAGTTAAACGTGGTGATTTGGTTTATTTAAAAGGTGATCTGGTTGAAATCAAAGATAAAGATTTGGTTTGGAAGTCATCTTTGACCCCAACTGATACCGGCGATGGTGCATGTGAACTCTTCCGTGTTCAATCCATTCACTGGGTTGAAAAACAAAATATTTAAATTAAAAAAGCCTTCTTTATAAGAAGGCTTTTTATTGCATGCAGTTAAATTAATGCTGCTGTGAGGCTTTCCAGTACTTTAACTGATTTTGTGCTTGTAAATAGTCAGCAAGCTGTTTGACCTGCTCATCTTTACTTGCTTGCTTATCACTAAAGTTCTTTTCTTGGTTTTCCCAGTATTGATAAAGTAGACCTTGAATGTAACGGCCTTGTTCAGTTTTTAAGTCGAGCTCTTTTAACATGGTCAATGCTGAGCGCACATTATCAAGCGTACGTTTTTGTTCAAATTCTGTGGTGAGCGTACCTGCCTCATGCATTTTTTCTAGCTCAGTTTCCATTTCATCACTCATTTCAGTAAAGCGACGGTCATAGTCTTCCAATAAAGCAATGTCATGCGCATCGTCAGCACTGGCCGTGAACTTTTTAACAGGTCTTTCATTGAGCTTTTCCATTACCTGATCGGTAGATGAACTTGTATGAGGTTGCTCAGTCTTTGCTGGCTCATCTGCTTTTTTACAAGCCGTCAATAATAGGCTAGAGCTGAGCAAAGACATTAAGATGATATGAGGCGTTTTTTTTAACATAGCTTTCAACCGAACCTATTCTCTATGATTTGACGACGTACTTTTTTGAAAATGATATGCATATGTGACATATGGAAAATCAATCTGATCTTGTGGGCCTAACCCAGTAAAATCATAAACAATTTTTTCAAACTGAGCTTTGAGCTGTAATTGATCTTTTTCGGTCATTGCTGCAATAAAACTTGTTGAAAGTAACCGTTTACTCACCACTTGTTCGACAGTACCATGTTGCGATTGCGAAAAAGTATTTAAATTGTCAAAAGTAAATAAATCTTGCTCTTCAAAAACCTTTTTCCACCTTTCACTATGGTAACGAGGTGTATCACCTTCAAGTGGTAGTAAAAAATCTGCTAAAGCTTTTACCCAGTCTGTACCTTCATCGCGCTGGTTCCAAACAAGTCCTAAATGTCCTTGAGGTTTTAATACCCGATGGATTTCGGTCAATGTTTCTATGTTGTCAAACCAATGAAAAGATTGAGCACAAATGACCGCATCAATCTGTTGGTCATTTACCGGAATATTGTGGCTAAAGGCTTGTAAAGTTTTAATATCAGGATAGGCTTGCTGAAGCTGTTGTAACATCTCGCCAATTGGCTCTACCGCAATAATATTGGCATGTGTCTGTTTTAAGTAAGGTAAGAATTTGCCAGTACCCGATCCAAGATCGATAACAGTAGAATTTTCATGTATTTGGAGCCGATCTTGTAGCCAACTTACTATTTCTACGGGATAATTTGGTCTAACTTGCTGATAAAGCTCAGCAGCAGAGCTGAAGCCTTTTTGAGCGGCAGGATGTAAGGATTGTGTCATATTTTGCGCTTTTTAATCTGACTGGCATCTATAAAATAAGATACTCCGCAATCATAAATTGGCAAAACACCTATTTTGTTTCATTTTTGACGATGTATGTGGGAGTAAATTTTCTTTCGGTGTGAGCATGGATAAGCAAATTATTTTTGAAGACGAACACATTAGAGCCATTTTTTTACAAGGCGATTCTAATACATTAGTTCTCTCTTTTGGCGATTTGATTACCCGGGCGAGTGGCTTATCTATCAATGCTGAAAAGTCTCTAATAAAGTACCAATACAATGTTATTGGGGTGATGCCAAAACAAAAATCATGGTTTCCAAAGGCCAGTATGGTTGAGCTGGCAAAAGTCATTTTGCCTATTATTCAGCGTTTTAAAAATATTGTAGGTTATGGTGGCTCAATGGGCGGCTATGCAGCAATTAAATATTCGAATTTATTAAATATGAATCGAATCATTGCATTTGTGCCTCAGTATTCAATTGACCCTGAACAAGTTGAAGACCGACGCTATGCTGAGTTCTTCGATGCTGTCGCGAATAAAGACATGCAAATTCAGCCGCAAGATGTAGATGCAAGTCGTGAATACATTATTGTTTATGATCCTTACTTTTCAATTGATCGCGAACATTACTTAAAAATAAAAGAGATCTTACCAAGTTTACATACAATTCATTTGCCTTTTACAGGACATGAAGCTTTATCTGTATTGGCAAGCTCAAGCCTTTTACATGATTTTATTGAGCATGAATTTGATGAAACGTATTTCTATCAACAAGTTCGTAAAATCAAAAAACAAAGCAAGTTCTATTATCGTAATGTTCTTGCAAATGTGCTGACATACCATGACAGCATGTTATTGA
Organism: Acinetobacter sp. AOR12_HL; assembly: GCF_027855275.1. NCBI lineage: Bacteria > Pseudomonadati > Pseudomonadota > Gammaproteobacteria > Moraxellales > Moraxellaceae > Acinetobacter > Acinetobacter sp. AOR12_HL. Next base: position 142,897 of record NZ_JAKTIJ010000022.1, read on the forward strand.
AAATATTGCGTCAAAATGACTTTCAGTTAGATGAACGTTATTTAGACAATCCACTTAAGCAAGCAGTCACTCGTAGTCTTATTAAAACAAAGCAAGCTACAGAGCAAGATTTCCAGAAGCTTGGAATTAAAATTCAGTATAGGCAGCAAGCTGAAAACCATAAAAAGGGTTTGAAAAATCAATTTGAGGCAATACTGGTATTTAATTTGATTAATCTAAAGCTTGAAACCTATGCTGTAGATGTAGTGTTGGCGAACCCATTATATTTGATTCCGATTGTGGCAGAACACACTGGGGTTGTTCAGATTGAATTAAATAATGAACTTTATTTGTTAGGGATGAATGACCGAAAAATTATTAAATTGTTTAAACAGGGTGATGCACTCACTTCGGATATGAGTCCATTTGCCATTAAACAATATTCTGATTTCTTTGCGTTAAGCTACAAGCAATTAAATTTAAATTGTGATGAACAAGGTGTATGTGATTACGTTGAAGGTTCCGTTCAGCCATCTCAACAGTTTGTATTGACCAGTTACTAAGTTATTTCCTCGATTAAATAAAGCTCAAATCTTAAGATTTGAGCTTTATTTTTTGCTTAAAAAATATTTTTTTATCAATTTATTTGTATATAAAATTAAAAGTCATTATTTAAATAAATAGTGTGTCTAATTTTTAAATAAAGATAGAGCTAAAAGCAGGCATGGGGAATTAAGTGAAAAATTATTATGTTTTAAAAAGTATAGTTTTTAAATTTATATAAATTAAAGAAATGATGTAAGATTAATTAAAATACAATAATTATCCTAATAATTATTAATTGTTTGTTTTTAAAATATATTTTATTTGAATGGTAAAGGTTTGCTTAAAATAACTCCACTATTCAAAGATAATTGCATATTTATTTTTTTATCCTAAAATGATTTTTTACTAAATTGTCGTTACAGTTTTTTATATGCAATCATTAAATTATCGGAATAATGATGCATCGCAACATGGAAGTTCTGCACCTTTGAAACGAGCAATGAGTACTCGACATTTGGTGATGATCTCCCTTGGCGGTGCCATAGGTACAGGTCTTTTTCTTGGGTCTGGCGACGTAATCTCTCAAGCAGGTCCAATTGGCGCAATTATCTCTTATTTCTTGGGCGGTTTAATTGCCTATACCGTTATGCTGTGTCTCGGTGAGCTAGCGGTTCATGTCCCTGAGTCTGGCTCTTTTGGTGAATACGCACGGCGTTATATCGGTCCAGGTACGGGATATATGATTACTTGGCTGTATTGGCTGACTTGGACTGCAACTTTGGGAACTGAGTTTACCGCTGCGGCCTTGTTGGTTCAGGAGTGGTTTCCATCTACCTCGGTGTGGGCTTGGACTCTTTTCTTTGGCGCCTTGGTTTTTTTTCTTAATGTAAGTTCAACCCGCTTATTTGCGGAGTCTGAATTTTGGCTGGCGCTTGTAAAAGTAATCACCATTATCTGTTTTATTGGTTTGGGGTTGCTTGCAATTTTCGGCTTTATTCCTTATCAGGGGCATGAAACAGCACCATTGTTTAGTAATTTGACTGCTCATGGTTGGTTCCCAAATGGTCTTTTCCCAATTTTTGCCACTATGCTTATCGTTAACTTTGCTTTTTCTGGCACAGAATTAATTGGGGTGGCGGCTGGCGAAGCTGAGAATCCAGCAAAAACAGTTCCTAAGGCAATTAATGCGGCTATTTGGCGCTTATTGATTTTCTTTGTTGGTACGATTGTAGTGATTAGTTCACTATTGCCATACCACCTAGCAGGTCTTAGTGCAAATGATGTGAGCAGTAGCCCATTTGTGACTGTATTTAATTACATTGGTATTCCGTATGCAGAGGATATTATCCGTTTCGTAATTATTACGGCTTTACTTTCAGCTGCTAACTCGGGTCTATTTGCTGCATCACGTATGATGTGGTCGCTTTCAGCAAAAAATCAATTACCTAAAATTTTCGCGAAACTCACGCCGTCTGGAACACCTATTATTGCCATTATTGTCACCATGTTTGGTGCTATTCCAGGATTGCTTTCAGAACAATTTGCACCAGAAACAATTTTTAAAAATTTGTTGGGTGTTGCTGCTTTTACAATGGTTGTTGTTTGGATTGCAATTTGTATTTCGCAATTTAACTTCCGTAGACAGTGGTATAAGTCAGGAAAAACAGTAAAAGATCTACGTTTCGCTGCACCACTTTTTCCTCTTACTCCAATTGTAGGCGGGCTATTCTGTATAGTTACTTGTATCAGTATGGTATTTGATCCTTCTATGCAAGTGGGCTTTATCTGCTGCATTATTTTTATCTTGCTATGCTATGTCAGCTATTTCATCTTTTATCGTAAAAAAGATATAGCTCAAAACTAAGTCTTTTGCTTACTTGGTTGTGTTGATTGAAGGCTCCTTATGGGGCCTTTTTTCATGGGCGTAACTTGAGCTTTAAAGTGAGTTTTATATATTTTTTTTGAAAATGTTTTTTTTATTTTGATAATAAAAGCAAATATTGACACATAAATTAACCACTTGTCGGAATATTATTAATAGCTAATTATTATAAGTTTTTAAATAAGTATATGTTTATCATGGTTATTTAATAAAGAGATTGTTTAAATATTTATATATCTTTGTTTTGAATTAGAGAAACTGAATAAATATTATGAAAATTTATAGAAATTTTAAGAATTTTTTGAAATTTTTTGTTAATTAAGTCTTTGTTATTAAATGGTAATTTTTTAATCATTTTTAATTTTAATATTTTTTTAATTTCCATAAAATAAAATTATTATAGTCTAGTGTTTTTTTAGGTTTGGTTACTTTTTTATTATAAAAAATAGAGAAAATTGATTATTTTTTCTCTGCTTGTTTATTTTAAAATGTTCTAAATTAACTTGCTCTGTGCTATATTTACTTAAAGATTTTATGTCTATATGAAGGCTTGATTAACTCGCTTGAGTAGTGATGTGAAACTTGCAGTATTACTGAACAATTTTTATTTAAAAAGACTAATGGAGGGATCTATCGATTAGTCAAAAATAATTTTAGGGACTTATGGTTTTTTTGTTTCATGAACCCTAGTTCTTTTTAACTCCCAAACGGTTATGTCACCTCTTTTGTACTTATTTCCAGTCGACTTATTTGAGTTGGTTGCGGTGGAACTTTTGCTTTTATAAAGAATTTTTATAAATGGCAGATGAGGCAAAAGAATATTGTAAAAGATATCGATATATAAAAGTAAATCGTACTTTTGATATCACAAGATGGAATTTAAAAGGTCTAAAGCTTTAGAAGAGCTGAAGATTTTATAAATAAATCAAAACATTGTTATTGCAAGGTTTTGGTTGCTGAATAATAAAGACTGCAGATTTATCACATCTGAGTCTGTGTAGGTAGATAGGAAAAAAGATGTCAGATCTTTCATACGTAAACGAACATAGCGATGCATGGCAAACTTACTTGGCTCAAATTGACCGTGTAGCGCCATACTTAGAACATTTAGCTGATTATATCGATACTTTAAAACGTCCTAAGCGTGCGCTTATTGTGGACGTGCCAATTGTAATGGACGACGGTTCAATCCAGCACTTTGAAGGCTACCGTGTACAACACAACTTGTCTCGTGGTCCTGGTAAAGGTGGTGTTCGTTACCATCCAAATGTTGACTTAAATGAAGTGATGGCATTGTCTGCATGGATGACAATTAAAACTGCTGTTTTGAACTTGCCATTTGGTGGTGCAAAAGGTGGTATCCGTGTTGACCCACGTAAATTATCAAATCGTGAATTAGAGCGTTTAACTCGCCGTTATACGACTGAAATTGGTCATATTATCGGGCCTCAAAAAGACATTCCTGCTCCAGACGTTGGTACAAATGCCAATATTATGGGTTGGATGATGGATACCTACTCTACTAGCCAAGGTCACACAGTGACTGGTGTTGTAACTGGTAAACCAGTTCACTTAGGCGGCTCTTTAGGTCGTGTGAAAGCAACTGGTCGCGGTGTATTCGTTACTGGTCGTGAAGTTGCTGCAAAAATCAACTTACCAATTGAAGGCGCAAAAGTTGCTGTTCAAGGTTTTGGTAATGTAGGTAGTGAAGCTGCTTTCTTATTTGTTGAATCAAAAGCAAAAATCACTCACGTTCAAGACCACACTGGCACAATTTTCAATGCTGATGGTATTGATCTTGTTGCGCTACGTGATCACGTAAATGCAAACCAAGGTGTTGGTGGTTTTGCTGGTGCACAAGCAATTGCAGATGAAGATTTCTGGACTGCAGAAGTAGACATCATTATTCCTGCTGCATTAGAAGGCCAAATTACAGTTGAGCGTGCTGAAAAACTTAAAGCTAAGTTGATTTTAGAAGGCGCGAACGGCCCGACTTATCCTAAAGCTGAAGATGTATTGGTTGAGCGTGGCATTGTTGTCGTTCCTGACGTGGTATGTAACGCCGGCGGTGTAACTGTAAGTTACTTCGAATGGGTTCAAGACATGGCGAGCTACTTCTGGAGCGAAGAAGAAATCAACGAGCGTTTAGACAAGTTGATGGTTCAAGCAATGGATGACGTTTGGAATACAGCGAATAAGAATGCTTGTACTTTACGTACAGCAGCTTACATCTTGGCATGTGAGCGTATCTTAAAAGCTCGTAAAGAACGCGGTATTTTCCCAGGCTAATCTGAGGAAACTACCTTTTAGGAAAGGTGGGCCGAGCAAATATAAAGGATGTTATAGGGTTATTTGTTCGGTCCCTTTTTCTAAATGAATTAAATTAAAGACAGTAAGACAGATTAAATAAATTAAATAGATACTGAGGTAAGCATGGAACAGCCAATTTCTGTAACTCGAAGCAACTTTAATGACTGGATGGTTCCAGTATTTGCACCGGCAAATTTCATTCCGGTACGTGGTGAAGGTTCACGTATCTGGGATCAAGAAAATAAAGAATATATCGATTTTGCAGGCGGGATTGCAGTAAATGCATTAGGTCATGCGCATCCAGTGGCAGTCAATGCGTTAACAGAACAAGCAAAAAAACTTTGGCACGTCGGTAATGGTTATACCAATGAACCCGTACTACGCCTTGCAAAACAACTCACCGAAAATACATTTGCAGACAAGGTTTTCTTCTGTAACTCAGGTGCAGAAGCGAATGAAGCAGCATTAAAACTGGCTCGTAAAGTTGGACTCGACAGCGGTGTTGCAGGTAAAAGTGGCATTGTAGCATTTAACAATGCTTTCCACGGCCGTACTTTATTTACCGTTTCAGCAGGTGGCCAACCAAAATATTCACAAGACTTTGCACCACTTCCAAACGGTATTAGCCATGTTGCTTATAATGATTTAGAAGCAGCTAAAGCAGTCATAAATGAACAAACTTGTGCAGTAATTGTAGAGCCTGTACAAGGTGAGGGCGGGGTAATTCCGGCTGATATCGAATTTTTAAAAGGTTTACGTGAACTGTGTGATCAGTTCGGTGCCTTACTTATTTTTGATGAAGTACAAACTGGTGTGGGCCGTACCGGTGCACTTTATGCCTACATGAACTACGGTGTGATTCCAGATGTACTTACGACTGCAAAAGCATTGGGCGGTGGTTTCCCGGTCGGTGCAATGTTAACAACTGATAAATTTGCACCGCATTTTTCTGTTGGTACACATGGTACGACTTATGGTGGTAACCCGTTAGCAAGTGCGGTTGCAGGTGCAGTTTTTGAGTTTATTAATACACCGGAAGTACTTGAAGGCGTAAAACACCGTCATCAATATTTCCTTGATGCATTAAATACTTTAAATGCTGAATATCAAGTATTTGATGAAATTCGTGGTCAAGGTTTATTGATTGGCTGTGTACTAAAAGCTGAATATGCAGGTAAAGCGAAAGACATTACCACATGGGCAGGCGAAGAAGGATTACTCGCTTTAATCGCAGGACCTAACGTGGTTCGTTTCACTCCTTCTCTAATTATTCCTGAACAAGATATTGATGAAGGGATTGCTCGTTTAAAAAGAGCTTTGGCAAAGTTGGCTAAATAAAAAAAAGGAAAGCTAGCCATGATGATTGTCCGTCATGCCGAGTTTCGAGACCTTGAAGATATTTATAAATTAGCAGGTAAGTCAGGTGTTGGCCTGACTTCCTTGCCACAAAATATGGATACGCTTTCGGCTCGAATTTCACGTACTCGCAATACTTTAAATGGCAATGTTCATAAGAGTGAACAAGGCTATTTATTTGTTCTTGAAGATACCGAAGCTCAACGTGTTATTGGTGTAAGTGCAATTGAGGTTGCGGTAGGTTTAATTGAACCTTGGTACAACTTTCATGTGGGAACACAAGTACACGCTTCAAAAGCATTAAACGTATATAAGTCATTACCGACTTTATTTTTAAGTAATGACAGAACAGGAAGTAGTGAGCTCTGTACATTATTTTTAGATCCGGAACGCCGTGAAAACCAAAACGGTAAATTCTTATCGAAAATCCGTTTTATGTTTATCGCAGCATTTAAGCAATATTTTGAGAAAAAATTAATTGCGGAAATGCGTGGCTACTCTGATGAAAATGGATGTTCACCTTTTTGGGATGCGATTGGGCACCATTTTTTCAATATGGATTTCTCAACTGCAGACTATTTAAGTGGTATTGGCCAAAAAGTTTTTATTGCCGAGCTGATGCCACGTTTTCCAGTCTATGTTGACCTTTTGCCAAAAGATGCGCAAGAAGTGATTGGAAAAATGCATCCACATACTTTGCCTGCTTATCATGTGCTTGAATCAGAAGGTTTACGTTATCAAGGATATGTCGATATTTTTGATGCGGGGCCAACTATTGAAGCGAATATTGATGAGTTGCGTGCAGTCAAAGAAAGTCAACTCTTAAACGTCAAAATTACCAATGAGGCAACAGTGGGTAAAACACAATACCTTGTTGCCAATGATAATTACCACGACTATCGGGCCATGTTATTGAAGCTTGATCTCGTAGATAACACTTTAAATTTAACGCATGAACAAGCTGAAAAACTCGGTGTACAAGAAGGTCACGCTGTTCGTGTGTTATCACTAAATCCTATGGAAGTATCCTGATGTCAAACTCTTTATTTATAAACGGTGTCTGGTTACAAGGCAGCGGTACAACATTTGTAAAAACAAACCCGGTTGATAACCAAACTGTATGGTCAGGTGCTGAAGCTACGGCTAGTGATGTTGAGAAAGCTTGCCAAGCTGCTCGTACAGCATTCCCAGCGTGGGCGCGTTTACCTTTTGCTGAGCGTGTGGCGATTGTAGAAAAGTTTGCAGCTTTGCTTGAAGAAAATAAAAAGCATTTAGCGGAAGTGATTAGCCAAGAAACCAGTAAACCTTTTTGGGAAACATTAACTGAAGTTCAGTCAATGATTGGCAAGGTTGCAATTTCGATTCGTGCTTATCACCAACGTACCGGTGAAAGCTCAACTGAAATGGCAGATGGTGTGGCATCTTTACGTCACCGCCCACATGGCGTACTTGCAGTTTTTGGTCCATACAACTTCCCGGGCCACTTGCCGAACGGACATATTGTTCCTGCGTTACTTGCTGGTAACACAGTTGTATTCAAACCAAGTGAATTAACGCCTTGGACTGCTGAAGAAACTGTAAAACTTTGGCAACAAGCCGGTTTGCCAAATGGTGTAATGAATTTGGTGCAAGGTGGTCGTACCACGGGTGAAGCGCTAGCTGCCTCACATGAAATTGATGGCCTGTTATTTACCGGAAGTGCAAACACAGGTTATCACCTACACAAACAAATGGCGGGTGCTCCTGAGAAAATTCTTGCGCTTGAAATGGGCGGCAATAATGCATTGATTATCGATGAAATCGAAAATATGGATGCTGTTGTTAACCTCACTATTCAATCTGCATTTGTTTCGGCTGGGCAGCGTTGTACATGTGCGCGCCGTATCTTGGTAAAAAATGGTGCGCAAGGCGATGCATTTATTCAACGTTTTGTTGAGGTTGCTAAAAACTTAAAAGTTGGTCGTTGGAACGATGAGCAACAACCATTTATGGGCGGCGTAATTTCATCGGCTGCTGCAACAAACATGATGAATGCTCAGCAAAAGTTGCTTGAGCTTGGTGCAAAAAGCTTGTTGCCAATGACACGTCCTCAAGAAGACAGCTCATTACTTACTCCAGGCATTATTGACGTAACAGGTGTGGCGGGTATTCCAGATGAAGAATATTTCGGTCCGCTTACCACTATTCAGCGTTATGACAGTTTTGATGAAGCATTAAAAATTGCCAATGCAACTCGTTTCGGCTTGTCAGTTGGATTAGTTTCTCCAAAACGTGAATTGTTTGATGACTTACTCATTGAAGCACGTGCCGGAATTGTGAACTGGAACAAACCATTAACAGGAGCATCGAGTGCAGCACCATTTGGTGGTGTAGGAGCTTCAGGTAATCACCGTGCAAGTGCATTTTATGCTGCTGACTACTGTGCTTGGCCAATGGCTTCACTCGAAAGTGAAAGCTTGACGTTGCCAGAAAAATTATCTCCAGGGATTGTGTTGCCTTAACACTAGGGAAAGAAAAAATGAAAGGATATGAAGTAAATTTTGATGGTTTAGTGGGACCAACACATCACTATGCGGGTTTGTCTTTTGGTAATGAAGCATCGACCAAAAACCGCAATAATTTGTCTAACCCAAAATTGGCGGCGAAACAAGGCTTATTAAAAATGAAAGCTTTGGCTGACATGGGCATGAAACAAGGTGTACTTGCTCCGCATGAGCGTCCACATGTTCCGATGTTACGCCGTTTAGGTTTTACCGGAGATGACATTAGTGTTGTGGCTCAAGCAATGCGTTATTCACCAGAGCTACTGTCATCTTTAAGCTCAGCTTCTCCAATGTGGACTGCAAATGCTGCGACAGTTTCACCTTCGGCTGATAGCCAAGATGAGCGCGTGCATTTTACAGCGGCTAACCTGAACAATAAATTTCACCGTTCAATTGAAGCTGAAACTACAAGCCAAGTTTTACAAGCGATCTTTAAAAATGAACGTCATTTTGTACACCATGAAGCTTTACCGCAAGTGGCTTTGTTCGGTGATGAAGGGGCAGCAAATCACAATCGTTTAGGTGGTGATTATGCTAAACGTGGTGTTCAGGTGTTTGTTTATGGTCAACAACATTTAAATAATGGTTTACCGGGACCAAAACGTTATCCTGCACGTCAGACACGTGAAGCGAGCGAGGCCATTGCACGATTGCACCGTTTAGATGAAGCACATACCGTTTTTGTTCAGCAAAACCCGGATGTGATTGATCAGGGTGTTTTCCATAATGATGTAATTGCGGTAAGTAACCAGCAGGTTTTATTCCACCATCAACATGCATTTCTAAATCAAGATCAGGCATTTGCCGAAATTCGTCAGAAAATGGCAAGCATCGGTGAAGACTTTATTTCAATTGAAGTGCCTGAAAACCGTGTGACGGTGGACGATGCTGTTGCAACATATTTATTTAATAGTCAGATTTTGACTCGTCCAGATGGCGGAATGACCATTGTTGTGCCTGAAGAGTCTCGCCAAAATGCTGCAGTGTGGAGCTATTTGAATGACATGATTCAAATGGGTACACCAATTGATGCAATTCAGGTTTATGACTTGCGTGAAAGTATGCGTAACGGTGGTGGTCCGGCTTGTTTACGTTTACGTGTAGCATTAAATGAAACCGAATTAAATGCCGTAAATCCAAAAGTTCTCATGAATGATCAATTGTTTATGACGCTTAATCAGTGGGTAGATAAACACTATCGCGATCGTTTAGCACAAGAAGATTTGGCAGATCCGCATTTACTCATGGAAAGCCGTATGGCACTTGATGAACTGACTAAAATTTTAGGTTTAGGTTCGGTTTATCCTTTCCAAAAATAATGAGGAGGTGACATGCAAGATTTTCTAGCATTAACCTTACAAGGTGAGCAACCTGCAACGCGCGAGGGAAAACAAGCAAATTTTTCTTGGCGTTGGTTAGGTGAGGGACTTCTTGAATGTACACCACATGCGCAGTACGACAAAGCTGTCGTACTGTCAGCTGGAGTACATGGGAATGAAACGGCACCAATTGAATTGCTATCTCATCTTTGCACCGATTTATTTGCTGGGCGTTTAAAGCTTGCGGTGAGATTATTGCTTGTATTGGGTAATCCCTATGCGATGCGTCAAGGCAAGCGTTATGTACATGACGATGTAAACCGTATGTTCTGTGGTGGGTATAAAAATCTACCTGTAACTGAAGAATCTAAGCGTGCTGAGGTTTTAGAGCAAACTGTTGCCACCTTCTTTCAGGAAAGTTCGAGTCAGGCAAAACGTTATCATTATGATTTGCACACAGCAATTCGGGCTTCATTATTACCAACATTTGCTTTATTTCCATATCAAACGCATAGCTATGATGCTGATCTAACGGCAAGTCTTGAAGCAGCTGATTTGGATGCTTTGGTTTATCATAATGCGGTAGGTAAAACATTTACCCATTTTACGAGTGAGAATTTTAAGGCGGCGAGTGCAACTTTAGAGTTAGGCAAAGCATTGCCATTTGGACAAAATGACTTGAGTCAATTTGCTTCAATTGATGAAGTCATTCGTAACGTGGTTTCTGAGCAAGCTTTACCAGTGCGTAATAAACCAAAAATTCGTGTGTTTCAGGTATCTGACTCTTTAATAAAAAAAGATGAAGAGTTCCACATGAATTTATCTGCTGAGGCTCCAAACTTTTCAACTTTTACTAAAGGCGAAATCATTGCGACTCAACCTTCTGGTAACTATGTAGTTGAACAAGATCAGGTCTGGATTTTATTTCCAAACCCGAATGTGAAGATTGGTTTACGTGCAGGCTTGGTTTTAACTGAAACAATCTGAATAGTTAATTTTAGACAAATAAAAAAGGGCGATGAATCGCCCTTTTTTTATTGCTAACTTAATTAGTTAGTACCGAAAAGACCTTTAATAAAAGATTTCTTTTCGCCTTTTTGTGTAGTCGCTTGAGCGCCTGCATTTACGTTTGCATTTGCATTAATACCAGCAACATTAACACCAACGTTTACACCTGTTTGAGCGTTAACTCCATGAGCCGGTTGAGCTGCATTTAATTTTGCTTGAGCATCAGCTTTAGCGTCAGCAACGAATTCTTTTTGCTCAGCTTGATTTTGTGCTACACGAGCTTTAACAGCATCTACGCGTGCTTGAGCATCGGCCTGTTTTTCAGCAGTAAATTCTTTTTGGTCAGCTTGTTTTTCTGCTACCTTAGTTTTTACAGCATCAAGATGTGCTTTTGTATCTGCTTTAGCTTCAACTGCTAGGTTTTTAGTGCCAGTTGCAGCCTTAGTCGCTAAATTTTTTGTACCTGTAGCTGCTTCGGTAGCAAAATGTTTAGTACCAGTTACAGCTTCACTTGCTACATGTTTAGTGCCAGTAGCAGCTTTAGAAGAAAGTTCAGTTACTTTACCTGTTGTTTTTTTTGTAGCTTTAACGGTTGTGTCAGCAGCTACGTGACCAGCATGTTTTGCTGTGTTCCCTACAGTATGTGCAGTATTTTTGACTGTATTGGCTACGCCACTAACAAGACCACCTGGTTGTACGTTGACTTGAGCAGATGCACCTGCATTAACGCCCGCACTTTGTGCAAAAATAGAGGCAGAAGCAAGTACACTTGCAGTAACGATAGCTGTTTTCATCATTTTCATTGCGATATCCTTCAAAGAATATACCCTTTTAGTGAGGTATTTCATAAACGCAATCGCATCATAGCTAAGGAAATATGAGCTTGGGAACTCACTTCATCAAAACGTTACAACAGTGTTACATTGAGTAAACAGACTAGGGATAAATTGTGAAGATTAATAAAAATTAATAATAAAGTGAAAAAGAACATTTATTTTTTAGTTATTCTTATTAAGCTGGTCCTATTTTCATCTTACAGCTTTTTAACCTTCATCTCCTAAATTTTTCTATCGTTGTTCATGTGATACATGCCTATATCTCTAAATGTGATGTGTTTCTCATTATTTATTGGAGAAAACGGCATAATAATTGCTTATTATGAGAATAGGGTGCTTTTTTAGCACTTTTTTGAACCTTATTCTGCCAGAAATATAAACGTAAAGGGCAGAACTGTATTTTTGCTTATTCGAGAAAAGATATTTTAGCTTTTCTCATGTTTATACATTTTATGAAATAGAAATTTCACATGAAATGTAACTCAAGAAATGTCTCTTTATTTCGAATAATCAAAAATAAATATAGATGTCTATAAACAAAAGAACAGAGATCTTAAATGATGAAAATTATAGCTTCCCTACTTGTAATAGTCGGCTTGATCGCCGTTGTTCTTTATTTCAAACCCACAAGCGGTGCATCTGATGTGTTCAATTCTGCTTTACATGAGACGAATTTTCCACAACCAGATACTTCATCTTCTCTTTCTAAACTTAAGGAGCCTACTCAACCTAAAAACGTATCTTTAAATTCAAACCACTCTCAATCGGTATCAGCAGATACCGTTCCTTTTTATGACACAAAAAGTGATCCTTCGATTCAACCGATTGATCCAGAAAAAGATCCAGCAAATGAAATAAAAGCGAAATAAGCAAATTGTTAGTTGAAAAACTACGGAGAAAAATAATGCAAAGTAAAACGTTGTTTCTATTAGGTCTATGTACAATTTTCAGTACAACTGTGTCCGCTCTTCCTTTGGATTCCAAAGGGGCCAAACAGCGGTTAAGTCAGGCAGCAAAACAAAAAGTGTTCCAAGGTAAAATAGATTTAGATGCCTTGGTTAGTAATGATTCAAACGATTTAATTGTCGAATACAATATTCCTTCATCGAGCATACCTTCCGGTTTAGAACGGCGAAGTTATATTGCTACAAATAAAAAGAATCTTCAGACAAGGTTTAATCGTGCCGGTGGTGTACAAGTACTTCGGGATTACAATAACCTGCCTTTGGCTTTTTATCGGATTAGTAACCGTGAGGCTTTAGTATCTTTATTAAATGATCCGAACGTTAAAGCAGTTTATCCAAACCGTATTAACCGTACTACAACTACTGAAAGTTTGCCTTTGATTAATCAACCACAAGCCAATACCAATGGTTTTACGGGGGAGGGATCTAGTGTTGCTGTGCTGGATACAGGGGTAAATTATCTACATTCAGATTTCGGATGTACCGCTGTGAATACTCCATCAAGTACTTGCCGTGTGGTTTATTCTTTTGATAGTGCACCAGATGATGGCACTTTGGATGATGATGGGCATGGTAGTAACGTTTCCGCTATTGTGTCGAAAGTCGCCACTAAAACTAAAATTATTGGTATTGATGTATTTAGAAAGGTCAGATCGCAAGGTAAGTGGGTAAGCACCGCTTATGATAGTGATATTCTCGCGGGGATTAACTGGGCTGTAAACAATGCACAAACCTATAATATTAAAGCGGTGAATTTGAGCCTTGGTGTGCCGGGAGTCAAATATACCTCTGAGTGTAGCGATAGCAGTTATGGAACAGCATTTGCCAATGCGCGAGCTGCTGGCGTGGTTCCGGTTGTAGCCTCTGGTAATGATGCCTTCCCTGACGGAATTTCATCTCCTGCTTGTGTGGCAGGGGCAGTAAGGGTAGGCGCTGTTTATGATAGTAATATTGGTGGTGTGTCATGGGGTAACCCCGTGAAATGTTCTGACCCTACTACAGCAGCAGATAAGGTAGCCTGCTTTAGTAATGGGGGAAGCCTTGTGACTTTATTGGCGCCGGGTGCAATGATTACCGCAGGTGGCTATACCATGGGCGGTACCTCTCAAGCGACACCACATGTGGCAGGTGCGATTGCTCTATTGAGAGCGAATAGCGTGAGTCCAACTGAAAGTATCGATCAAACTATTAGCCGGTTAAAAGCTACGGGTAAACCTATTACTGACTCAAGAACGGGCTTGGTTTTCCCACGGATTGATTTACTGGCGGCAACCAATGGTTTAACCGTTAACTAAATGGCATATTTATAATTTTTTATTAGGTCCAAAAAATTTAAATGGCTATGGCTCGTTGCAAAAGATAACTTCTGCAACGAGTTTTTTTATGAAAAAGCCTTAATCACACTTTGCTAAGTTGTCTTTACTAAAATTACTTTGAAGTTTTTTGAAGTTATTTTGAATTTCGGGATCTTGGATATTAAAAGTGGTAGAGCTTTTAGTTGTCGAATTGGTCGCTTGACTTAATATGCCAGAAGAGTCTGGATATTGCTCTGTAAATGATTGAGCTGAAATCAGGCCTTTATTATTAAAAATCCAATGTTCAGTTACTTGTCCACCACCTAAATAACCCGTAAATTCAATCATACAAGCTTGCTTATCGTGTTTAATGAGCTTGGCTACATTGCCTGTGGTGGTTGGATAAGCTTCGATATTGGTATCTTGTTCTAAAACTTGTGCCTGAGGATAAGAAGAAAGAGGTGCGGTAGTTGCACATGCAGTTAATGCTAAGCAGCACAGGGTAGAAAAGAGAAGTTTTTGACTGTTCATAAGGCAGGTTCCTAGCTCTTTGTAGTGGATGTATATCTTTTTTAAAGTGTGTTTCTTTGGAAGCGCGATATGATCGCGCTACTCTGATTTAATTTTAATTGGCAGTCGTACTAGATTTACTTAGCTCACCTTGTTCGATTGGAATATTTTCACCGTTTCTACTGCTGGTGATATTTTGCTTAGCTTGTTCTATTTTCTGTTCAGTAAATACTTTGGCTGTATCCGCTTTTTGTTGAACAACTTCTGCTTTTTCGGCGGTAAATTCTTTCGTATCTTTCCATTTTTCACTAATTTTATTTGAAGTTTTTTCAGAAGCGCCTTGAATAGAATCTCCTAAATTTTGAATGCCTTTTCCTGTTTTGTATAACAGTACGCGGCCTAAGCTTGGATTATCACCATAAGGCATTGTCTTGGAAGTTGTTTCATTCACTTGTTGAGGTTGAGGTGTTTCAGCAAAGAGAGATGATGAAACCAAGATAGAGCTTGTAATACATAAAATTTTTATGGCTTTCATTTTGGATTAATCTCCCCAATGGCTATCAAAATATGGATAGCTGATCTTACTGTTAAAAATAAATCTTGTGCAGACATGAGATAAAACCCATACGATTTGATTACGAGAAATCATCATTTGAAGGGAATAGCATCATTACCCAAATGCTTTATAAACAAAACTCAGACTTTATCAATTCTATAAACATGTCTCTCGCTTTATGGTTACTCACATATTTATGCCAGAAAAAATGATTTTGCATAAAGGCAAAGTATTCAAATTTATAACTTTGAATATGCGCTAAATTTTTATATTGTTCATAAATACTCTTAGGCACTAACGCCACGCCAGAACCCGCACTGACACACCCAATAATGGTGGCGTAACTGGTAATACTGGTGATAGGGAGAGATATATTCTTCTGTTTAAGCCATTCTTCAAGAGCTGCGCGGTAAGGACAGCCTTCAGTCCACATGAAAATTTCTTTACCAATCAAATCTTCTTGGCAACGAATTTCTCCCAAAGAATGAGATGCAATTAAGACCATGTCTTCTTGATAAATACTAAGTTTATTGAGCATAGGAAACTCAATATTGCCTGCAACAATTGCACCATCAAGTTTGTGCTGAGAAATATCGACTAGTAGCTGTTTCCATGTGCCAGTAATAATTTGAATAGAAACTTCTGGATAACGTTGATGATATTTTGCAAGTAAGTTGGGCAGGCGAGTTGTAGCAGAAGATTCAATAGCTCCAATTTTGAGCGGGCCAGAGGGCGGTGCATCTGGATGAATACTTCGTTTCGCTTCATCGCATAGCGCTAAAATTTTGTGGCAATAATCGAGAAAGATTTCTCCTGATGGGGTGAGTTTTAAGCTTTTTTCTTCACGATAAAACAGCGGTGCGCCTAGTTCTTCTTCAAGTTGCTTAATGCGTGTAGTGATATTGGAGGGTACGCAATGTAGTTGTAGTGATGCTTTAGCCATGGTTCCGCATTCAACCACGGTTTGAAACATTTTTAACTGGGTAATATCCATGTTTAATCATTCACTTTTAATGAATATTTGACTCAATATAAGTTAATTTTATTCAACTATCTATGCGCATATGATGAAAGAGTTCCATTTCATTAGTGCAGATTTAACATGGCAATTTCTCTTGCTGCCGAAACCCAGCCTCCAGCATTTAAGCTCTACTTATGTATTGCTGTAACCGTTTTTTGTTGGGGCTATTCGCCTATTGGTGTACATAGTGCTTTGCATTCATATACACCGCAGCACATTGCCTTGCTTCGCTTTTTGATTGCATCGGTTTTCTTGCTGCTTTTGGTCATTAAAAAAGGCATTCAGCCTTTAACGTGGAAAGATGCTCCTGCGCTAGGTGTATTAGGATTTTTCTCTGTAACGCTGCATCATTTGCTGATAAATACAGGGCAGCAATATGTAACTGCGGTCGCATCTAGTATTTTGAGTCAATCTATTCCGCTATTCACTTTTATTATTTCAGCTTTGGTTTTTAAAGAGCATATTCGGTTCAAACAGTGGTTGTGTATTTTGCTAGGGCTTTGTGGTGCCGTGTTAGTGGTCAGCGGAGATCATGGTTTTGGTATGCCGAGCCCTTATAGTTTGTTAATTGTTTTAGCTGCAATCGCCTGGGGGATTTATTTTAATTTATATAAAAAATTTGCCTTAAATTATGATGCCTTGAGCATGATGTGCTACATCATTTGGTTCGGGACCCTTCCTTTACTATTTTATAGTGCTCATTTACCTAGTGAAATTTTACATGCTACTTGGCAGGCCAATATGTCGGTTGTTTTATTAGGTATTTTTCCAAGTGCGATGGCTTATGTACTTTGGGGCTATGTACTTAAAAATATGCCGTTAACGATTGCATCAAATTTTTTGTATTGCTCGCCTATTGTCGCAATGAGTTTGGCCGTTGTTTTCTTAAATGAAAAACCATCAATGATGGTGCTGCTGGGAGGAGTAATTATTGTGGGAAGTTTGGTGTGGATGAATTGGAAAAGATAGTAATTTAATATTTTGTTATTGAGCGCTGATTTAAGATGAGAGTATTAATTTTAATAAAAAAATGATCATTTAAATCAGCAAATCTCGATAGTTGTATTTTATAGCCTAATTACTGCAGTGTAAAAAGTTAGATAGAACTCAAAAATAGCAGTAATGAAATCATTCTATTCTTTCTACTTTTTCAATATAGTCAGAAGAGTTATATGTAATTGCAATGACTACTTTCTCTCTGCCAATTACTGAGTCTGGGATTGATACAGTTTCGTCCACGGAATCGAGCGGTAATTTACTCGGCATTACACTATGTATTGACGACACGATTGTATTCGCTATTAAGCCATTATATAAAGCCACTCCATATGCTTTGGGTTTATTATTAATTTTATATGAAGTGATCGTATCTACTCTTTTATCACCAACGAGTCTACTTACTACAGGTGGATGGAATTTATTTAGAAATTCATTTCTAGACATTCCCACCACATTAATCTTTTCTATAGCAGGTGCATTTGTAGTGTTAGGTAAAGTGATCCGATGAGGATTTATCGAACAGCCCATTTGGCCAACTGATAAGATAGAAATAACAAGTAGTAGAATATTCTTCTTCATTTATTTATAACTCTAGATGATATTAATTGATAAACTCTGCAGACTTATAACGATTTTCTTAAAAAATATCAAATTATTATAATGACTTATGTGGGTAGAAGAATTGTATTAGGTAGTGTAATAAAAGAATAAAGAAACTCTAGTTATTATCTTATTGAGGGGTAATTATTATAAGAATTTTGGTATGGATGAATTGGAGGAATGAATAGGCGTACTATCGAATAATCTATAGATTATTAAACTATCTATAGATTAATGTTATGTCATGCGCTACTTGCTTTAAGAGAATGAGATGATTGTTGTTACCTTGACCTATAAAAAACCATTGACCGAAGTTGATGCTGTACTCAAAGAGCATATTGCGTTTTTAGAGCATTACTATGAGCAAAAGAAATTTCTGGCATCAGGGCGCCGGGAAAATAGAGTAGGTGGGGTAATTTTAGTTCTAAGCTCTTCGGTTCAAGAAGCTGAAGAAATCATGAAAAATGATCCGTTTTTTATTCATGATGTGGCTGATTATGATTTTATGTGGTTTGAGCCATCAAAAAGTTTAGAAGAAATTAAAGAATTTGTTTAACGTAAAAAATAAAGGGATCTATAAAAGATCCCTTTATTTAATAATGAGCTAATTAGCAACACACTTACATCAGCCACAGCAGTAAACAAGTTACGTAACTGAGCCAATAAATGTAAATGGTTTGCTTTTAGGTCAGTATCTTTACTTAAACCATTTTCTAAAGCTCTAGCAAAAAGATGAACAGCACAATAGTTCCAAAAATTCCGCTTAAGATCAGCCAGTCTTTTTTACGCATATCTGCAAGGCGAATCACCGAAAGATAAACACTGCTGAAAAAAACCAAAACAAAAACCAGCAAAACTAGTGGATTATTGAAGAAGAATTTGCTGATGCCAAATAGTACGAAAATAATGATACTAGAAACCCAATACAGCAGAGCCAAAATAAATTTGTTCACTGATAAATTATGAACAGAACGATCTAAACGAGGCAAAGTTATAGCTAGCATAATCAGCCCTGCGAAACCGCCTAGAATAGAGATAATCATAAAGAACAGGCCGCTCATATCTGGTTTGGTCTTTATATGAGGATATAGCTTCCATAGACCATAACCGAATGCCATCAAAAGGGTGTGGCAAAGAACAAGGTAAGCATCTATACGGTAAAACTTTTTAATTGAAGTGGTATTCATTATGATAACTGCTGATTTATTCTTAATATTAAAAAACCCCACTAATTTATAGAGGGGTTCTCATTAATTTACAACCAATTAAGGCTTAGCCTTGCAACACACTCACATCAGCCACAGCAGTAAACAAGTTACGTAACTGAGCCAATAAACGTAAACGATTTGCTTTCAGGTCAGCATCATCTGCCATGACCATTACACCATCAAAGAATGCATCAATCGGCGCGCGAAGTGCTGCAAGCTTAGAAAGAGCAGCAGTGTAGTCTTTTGCTGCAAGTAATGGTTCAACTACAGGTGTAACTGCTTGAAGCTCAGCGAATAATGCTTTTTCAGCATCTTCAACCAAGTTTGCTTCGACTACAGAACCTTCTGGTGCTGCTTCTTTCGCAAGAATGTTAGCAACACGTTTGTTTGCAGCAGCAAGCGCAGCAGCTTCAGGTAATGTGCGGAAGTGGTTAACAGCATTTACTCGCTTGTCAAAATCAAGTGGAGATTTTGGTGCAAGTGCTTGAACTGCTTGAAGGACGTCAACAGCAACGCCTTGGTCTTCATACTTAGCACGGTAACGGCCCTCCAAGAACGCAACAGCATCAGCACGAGTTTTGTCGTGGTCTTTAACGATATCGCCATAACCTTGAAGTGCAAGATTTACTAACTCTTCAATTGTTACGTCTAATTCATTTTCAATGATTAAACGTAAGATACCAATTGCTGAACGACGAAGAGCAAATGGGTCTTTAGAACCTGTAGGCGCTTGTCCAATACCGAAAATACCAACAAGCGTATCTAAACGGTCAGCAAGGGCAATGGTTGTACCTGTTTTGGTTTTAGGTAAAACATCACCCGCAAATTTTGGTAAGTATTGCTCACCTAAAGCTTCTGAAACTTCAGTGTTTTCACCTTCAATACGTGCGTAGTAAGTACCCGCAATACCTTGAAGTTCGGGGAACTCACCAACAAGCTCAGAGGTTAAGTCGCATTTAGCAAGTAATGCAGCTTTTTCAGCATCAGCTGGGTTTGCACCAGTGATTGAAGATAATGCAACTGCAAGTTTTGCAATACGTGTTGATTTGTCCCAAAGCGTACCAAGCTGTGCTTGGAATACCATGTTTGCTAATTTTTCTTTACGAGATGCAAGCGGTTGCTTTTGATCTTGTAAGAAGAAGAATTCAGCATCAGACAAACGAGGGCGAACAACTTTTTCGTTACCTTCAATAATTTGAGTCGGGTCTTTAGACTCAATGTTTGAAACAGTAATGAAGTAAGGCTGTAATTTACCTTCCGCATTGATCAAACAGAAATATTTCTGGTTGTCTTGCATTGTCGTAATAAGAGCTTCTTGAGGAACAGCTAAGTAGCGTTCTTCAAAAGTTGCACGTAAAGCCACAGGCCATTCAACCAGACTTGTTACTTCATCAAGTAAGTCAGCTGGAACAATCGCAGTTGCATTCACTTCATCAGCTAACTTTTTCACTTGTTCTTGAATGGTTGCCTGACGCTTTTCAAAGTTCGCTACAACATATGCTTTTTCTAACGCAGCTAAATAGTCATTTGCATGCGCTAAGGTCACAGCTTCAGGTGCATGGAAACGGTGACCATAAGTCACATTACCAGCTTTGTGATCTTGAATAGTCGCCTCAATAACTTGGTCATCTTTGAGTAAGACAACCCATTTCACTGGACGTACAAATTCGGTACGGCTTGCAGCAGAACGCATGCGCTTAGCAATTGGTAAATTATCTAACGCAGTTTGTAAAATCTGTGGAAGTAAAGCATCAAGGCTTTGACCTTTCACATCTTTTAAATAGCAAACTTTTTCAACTTTACCTGCTTGGAAAGTGGAAAGCTGATCAACTGTAATACCTTGACCACGCATAAAGCCTTCGAGTGCTTTAGTCGGTTTGCCTTCTGCATCGTAAGCTGCTTGAACAGCAGGGCCGTCAAAACGTTTTTGTGTATCGGCTTGAGCAGCATCGATATCAACAATTTTAAGCGCTAAACGACGTGGAGCTGCATAAGCTTCAATTGATGCAAAGTTTAAGCCCGCATCTTTTAAGCCTTTTACCGTTTCTGCCTGTAAAGCATCGCGTAAAGTTTTTAGACTTTTGGGTGGAAGTTCTTCACACCCCAATTCAAATAAAACAGTATGTGTCATTTCCATGTATCCGAAAAAATTTTATGTGGCTTAAAGTTGGCTTGGGGTGGAAAATCCGTTTCATCTTTAGGTAAATAACCCCAAATCCGAATAACGTCCTCACGTTGTTCAAATTCCAAGCCAATTTTGACCAGTAATTCTTTAAATCGATCAGAATGGTCGATAATTTTCTGATGTCCCCATGGTTTTTCAACCACTTCTTCTAGTGTTCCAATATCTAGCCATAACACGCCTGCAAATGGGCGAGGAATATGACCAAACCATTCAACATCCCAATTACTGATAAAATGATTCGGCATCCAGCAGTAACGATAGCTTGGACTTTTATCGTCATTTTGCATAAATGTTATCAATTCTGACCACTTAGTATTATTAGCAGCACCAACCCATTGCTGTTTCGCAATTGCTTGGTCAATACTTTTTTGCTCAGCATCAATGCCATAATGAACAATAGAATGTGGATTAGACATCAGGTAGTACCTTAATCTTTTACCTTTGCTGCTTCACTTTCAGCTTGTGCTTTTAACTGTGCCAATACTTCATCACGTAGGTGTGGTTCTGCCATTGGGAAGCCAAGCTCTGCACGTGCTTGTACATAACTTTGTGCAATAGCGCGCGCCAAAGTACGTACACGTAAAATGTAGCGTTGACGCTCAGTTACAGAAATTGCGCCACGTGCATCAAGCAAGTTAAAGGTATGAGACGCTTTAACGACTTGTTCATAAGCTGGAAGTGGAAGTTTAGCTTCCATTAAACGGTTAGCTTCTGACTCGTAGAAATCAAATAGTTCAAATAGTTTGTCAACTGGAGCGTATTCAAAGTTATAAGTCGATTGCTCAACTTCATTTTGATGGAAAACGTCACCGTAAGTTACAGTACCAAATTGGCCTTTGGTCCAAACAAGGTCATAAACCGAGTCAACGCCTTGAAGGTACATTGCAAGACGTTCTAAACCGTAAGTGATTTCGCCTGTTACTGGGTAACATTCAACACCACCAACTTGTTGGAAGTAAGTGAACTGAGTTACTTCCATACCGTTAAGCCAAACTTCCCAACCTAAGCCCCAAGCC
This sequence comes from Acinetobacter sp. AOR12_HL, assembly GCF_027855275.1. NCBI lineage: Bacteria > Pseudomonadati > Pseudomonadota > Gammaproteobacteria > Moraxellales > Moraxellaceae > Acinetobacter > Acinetobacter sp. AOR12_HL. The sequence goes on from NZ_JAKTIJ010000022.1 coordinate 165,031, forward strand.
CCAAGAGTTGGAGATTCCCAGTTGTCTTCTACGAAACGGATATCGTGAGTAAGCGTATCAATCCCGATTGCTTTTAAAGAATCAAGATAAAGCTGTTGAATGTTGTCTGGGTTTGGCTTAAGTACCACTTGGAACTGGTAGTAGTGTTGCAAACGGTTCGGGTTTTCACCGTAGCGGCCATCTTTTGGACGACGTGAAGGTTGAACGTATGCCGCGTTCCAAGTCTCTGGCCCTAAAGCACGTAAGAATGTTGCGGTGTGGAATGTTCCAGCGCCCATTTCCATGTCGTAAGGTTGTAGTACGACGCAGCCTTGTTCGGCCCAATAGTTTTGTAGGGCAAGAATTAAGCCCTGAAATGTATCAATGTGCGAGATGGCGCGACTCATGTAGCATCCACGAATTTATGAGAAAAATTGCCCCTAAGTATAAGGATTTTGTAGGGGAGTGGCAAAGGCTTAATCAAGGGAATACATGATTCGGTCATTTGTTTTTCTGGCTTAGCCACTTTAAGCCTAACCAATAGCAAAAGCCTGTAAATAAGATCATCAGATAGAAACTGTAGATCTTATAAATATGCCACCAAGGGGAAGGGAATGATCCGACAAAAATCAAACGTGTAATAGGGCCAATCAAAATCCAGATCGCAGTTGCGCTGATGAAAATACTCATCAGATTTAAACGATTTTTACGGGCGAGAAAATAGGAAATGATATATGCAAAAGGAATAACCAGAAGGCCATAAAAAAGTAAATAAAATAAGAAGTGGGCTAGAAAAATAACTCCAATCGAATAAAGGTTGAACTCAGCATTTAATATTATTACCCCTAAGGCAGATAAACTCAGCAATGGGATGGGTGCAAGCGCAAGTGCGTGAATAATCATTTTTTTGTTATATTGAAGCATATTAAAAATTATAGAACTGAGAAGAAGTTATGTTGAAATTTTGCTGCAAACTTATTGTTTTATCCAGTCTTTTCTGTAGTCCATGGCTTTACGCGCAAACAGAAACTGATGAGCAAGATGAATACAACCAATGTGTAGACCAGACCATTAAAGAAATGAAGCTTGAAAGTATTAACAACATGGTTGTGCATAGCTGTTCTGAACAAGCTAAAAAGACTTATGAAGAAAAAATTGTTGCTCTAATTGATCAAATTCGTACACAAAGCGAAGAATACAAACAACCAGAGCGTTACCAAGATATTCTAAAATCTCAACGACTTTGGAAAGCTTATGTAGATCAGGAATGTAATAATGCAGGTTCATACATTGGTTCACCGATGTATTCATATTGCCCAATGCAAGAGTATGAAAAGCGTGTAAAGCAGCTTGAAGAATACGTTAATTAAGCTTGTTCATTTTAAACGTCATCTCATGACGCCGAGCGTATTTCACTGGATTAAATTTAAGAATGCGAAATGATATTTTTTAAACGATGTCATAAATGAGTCGTTTGATATGTCTGATCGCATTCGGGAAAAACTACAAATTCTTGCTGATGCTGCTAAATATGATGTGTCTTGTTCATCAAGTGGCAGTGATCGTAAAAACAAAAATAAAGGTCTGGGGGATGCCAGTCATTCGGGTATTTGCCATAGCTATACCGAAGATGGCCGCTGTGTATCTCTCTTAAAAATTCTATTTAGCAATGTTTGTATTTTTGACTGCGCCTATTGCGTTTCACGCCGTTCTAATGACGTCCAGCGTGCGGCATTTACGGTGCAAGAGGTTGTAGACTTAACCATTAATTTTTATCGCCGTAATTATATTGAAGGTTTATTTTTAAGCTCAGGCATTTTTAAATCGGCAGATCACACGATGGAGCGTATGCTTCAAGTCGTAAAGAAGTTGCGTCTTGAAGAAAACTTTAATGGTTATATTCACCTAAAAACAATTCCGGGTGCATCGCCTGAACTGATCCATGAAGCAGGTTTATATGCTGACCGGATGAGTATTAATTTAGAGATGCCGACTGAGATTGGGTTAAAAACTTTTGCGCCAGAAAAATCACATCAGGAAGTACAAAAAGATTTAGGTTTAGTTCGTGACAGACTCATTCAACTTAAAGATGAGCGACAAATTATTAAGCACGTGCCGAAATATGTACCAGCAGGGCAGACTACGCAAATGGTTGTTGGCGCTCATCAAGAGTCAGACCAAGATGTTTTGTTTATGGCTGACAAACACTATAAAGAATTTAAACTCAAACGTGTCTATTTTTCGGGTTATATCCCAATTAATACTGAAAATAATTACTTGCCCGCAGTTGGCTCTGCACCGCCATTATTGAGGGAAAACCGACTCTATCAAAGTGACTGGCTGATGCGTTTTTACGGTTTTAAAGTCAATGAAATCGTCAATGAAAAACACCCTAATTTAGACCTTGATGTAGACCCAAAATTAAGCTGGGCCTTAAGGCATCCCGAACAGTTTCCGGTAGATTTAAACCGTGCAGATTATCAAATGATTTTGCGTGTACCGGGCATTGGTGTGAAATCAGCCAAGAAAATTGTGCAGGCTCGCCGTTTTGGAAAAATCCATATCGATTTACTTAAAAAACTCGGTGTGGCCTACCAACGAGCAAAATTCTTTATTCGCTGTGAAGACAGTCCAAAATTCCAAAAAGAATTGTCTTCAAGTTTTATTCGGCAGCAAATTTTAACGCAAGGCTCATCGAAATATGTACAGCAACTCTCGCCACAATTAAGCCTTGGGTTTTAGTCATGTTTAATGATGAAGTCGCTTACTATTTTGATGGTTCAATGGTTGGGCTGCTGAGCTGTGTGTTTCGTGCATTTCAATTTAAAGAATTACAGGTCAGGCTCTGTTTGAATGATGCAGCTCAACATGGCTTATTTGCCGATAAAATTGAGGTTGCAAATAATGAGCAACATGCAGAACGTGTTTGGTCAGCGCTACAAAAAAAGCTTTCATCCTCTTCATTAAAACAATTCTATTTTGCTTATTTATCTGAATCTTTAGACGCCTATCAACATTTATTTAATTACTGTATCTATATGTTTAGTAGTCATTCTTCTGTAGAAAAAGATTATTCAAATCCAAGTGTCTTAGCGATTGCACAGTGGACGAAAAAGGTCGGACGAGAGAAGCATCGAATGGAGGCTTTTATTCGATTTAAGAAAACCAAAGATGAGCTTTTTTTAAGTCTGGTTCGTCCTGATTTTAATGTTTTACCACTCATTCAGCCGCATTTTAAACGGCGTTATCAAGATCAACGTTGGCTCATTTATGATGAGCAACGTAAGTTTGGAATTTATTATGATTTACGGGAAATACATGAAGTTTCACTCGAAGCTTCTGAAGTTGACCGTAATTTAAAAAATGGAATGAGCCAAAGTTTTCAGCTTGAGCTTGATGAGCAAGAAGTTTTATATGATCAGCTTTGGAAGGATTATTTTAAAAGCGTTAATATTACGGAACGCCAAAATATTAAGCTTCATGTGCAATATTTGCCAAAAAGATACTGGCGCTATTTAAATGAAAAGTTAATTGAATATTAAAACATTAAAATAGTAAGAGCACATTCAACAGGTTTTCTGATAATTGAAAGATATAATTTAAATGCACTTTATGTGGCTTTGGGCGTATACTTTTGCCCGTTATAAATAACGGCATATCCCCTAAGGTGTACTGTGAGTGTTATACAGCCAGAATGGTTACAGATTTTAAAACCGAATTTTAAGGTTTTACCCCTAAAAGAAAGGTTGCTTTGTGGCGTTGGAGCGCTATGTGGTTTAGCAATTTCCTCGTTAATTAGCTGGTATGTTTTAGGCGGAATTAATGCTTGGTACATTGCACCAATGGGGGCCTCATCTGTTCTCTTATTTGCTGTACCTACCAGTCCATTGGCTCAGCCTTGGAATGTTATTGTCGGTAATACATTAGCCGGAATTATTGGGGTCGCCTGTGCACAGTGGATTCCGGATTTAACCACGGCTTTTAGCGTGGCTGTGGGTTTGGCCATATTTTTGATGATGACTACCGACTCCTTGCATCCACCTAGTGGAGCAGTTGCGATTACGGCTGTGTTGGGCGGCGCTGCCATTCATAAATTAGGCTTTTATTTCGTTTTTTATCCGGTTCTGCTCAACTCATTACTTCTACTCGGTTTTGCTGTATTTTTTAATCGATTGATTGGGCGACATTATCCGGTTACTGCACATTTAAATGAGCGTAGTAAAGATCCAACGCCCACTCAAAAAGTATCAATTCAGCCAAAAGATATTGAGTATGCATTAGAACATCATACTGAACTGTTAGATATCAGCCAGTACGACTTAGAAAAAATCATTTTAGAAGCGCAAGAACATGCCAATGAACGTATGGTGAACCAATATACCTGTCAGGATATTATGAGCCGTGATGTGATTAAATTGCATGAAAATGATGATATTCATCAGGCATTAGATAAATTTAAACAAGAAAATCTCATGAGTTTGCCTGTAGTTAATGCAGACAACCATTTAGTGGGTACTTTGGCGCTATATGAAGTTGTGGAATGGTTTAAAGGGGCAACAGATCCAAGAAACTCATGGCAGCATTATGTAAGACAAATTATGAGTCGTCGAGTAGTCACTGTACTGCCAACTCAGCCGATTCAAGACCTTGTACCTTACTTTGTTGAGAAGTCTTTTAACTATATTCCAGTGGTTGAGGAACGAAAACTGATTGGAATCATTAGCCGTGCAGATATGATTGCGGCTTTACAACAGCAGTTAAATCGTAAATTGTAATTTTAAACATAAAAAAAGCTACGGTTGATTAGGGGATGCAACCGTAGCGACCAAAATAAACTAAGTTATTTAATGTATTTGTTCTTCTCGTACAGTGCGAACAGGTTGTTGATAACCTTGCACTTGTTCTGGCTGTTTTTTAGGAATTACCAACCATAAAACTAAGTACACTAAAATCCCTGGAAAAGCCGCGCTCATTATCGAAACTAACACGAAAATAATGCGTAATAAATTTGCATTCCAACCAAATCGTTCAGCAATACCGCCCATTACACCGGCGATCATGCTTTGTCGGTTCGAGCGATATAAACCAGAATTGGCCATCTAAGTCTCCTCAAATATATAAGTTACAAGGAATCATTTATTCACTTGGTTAATAAGAATATGGAGCCAATCCGAATGAATTAAAGGTTCACAAAACTAAAAATGGTTAAAATATGTAAATGGTTTAAATCAATGAAAGCAACATCTACTAAAATGCACTGTTTCGGGGCTGAAAGTGTTTGTAGCAGCGATGATATCGTTCCTGAACAATAAGGTTGAACTGTAGCATTGCTGTTGTATGTGAATGATGTATATGTCTTTGAAGTCGTCTGGTCTTTTAATGAAACATTTGGGTGTGGCAGCCATCTTGTGTATGGGGTTAAGTGCCTGCGATGTAAATCATGCCGACTCTAAAGATCACTCTGCGGTAGCAACGACTTCTAGACATGAAGATAGTTTGATTAAAAGCACCACGAAGGTTAAAACTTTAGATGATGCAGCGGGGCGAACTTTCTTGCCTGAGGGCGTCCCAGATCAAACCTCAAAATTATCCGAAGCAGACCAACAATATGCAGGCCGTTATCATACTCGTATTTCATGTGAAGATAATTTTGCCGATTGTGAAACAGGCGAGGCAGAATATATTTTAAATTTATTACCTGATGGAACTGCGTATTGGAATGTTGTTCATTTTGGTCGTGTTGGTAGTAAAGATGGCTCAAAAAGTGCAGTCATCAATCAATTATGTCCTTCCTTGAAATGGAAGGTCGAACCTGCCGCTCATGAGTTAACGATTCAATGTCCTTTATCAGATGTTAACTTCTATTTTGATATTGATACAAAACAAAGATTAGTCGTAAATTTAGAAAAATTATTTTATAGCGATTTTGGTAAAAACCGTGAGTTTTTGGAACAAAATTATTTTGTTCCTACAAAAGCTTATGTACTTGATAAAGAGTAAAGCCAATTGTACTTGATAAAGAGTAAAGCCAATTTTAGCAAAATAAAAAAGAGCGCAATATCAATTGCGCTCTTTTGATTTTACAGTCTATACATCATTAGTAGTCGAAACTAAAGTGTTCCGCTGGTAATGAAGTCAGCGTACGAGAAGTCGTTACCATTGATTCTGCATGACCTTGAGCACGTGGTAATAAACGGTCAAAGTAGAAATCTGCAACTTTAATTTTTGCTTTATAGAACTCAGGAGTTTCTTGGCCATTACCTGCTTCTAATTTTTCAGAAGCGACAACTGCTTGTTGTGCCCAGAAATAAGCCATCATCACATAGCCTGAGAACATCAAGAAATCTACAGAAGCAGAAGATACGATGTCACGGTCTTTACGTGCAGCAAGCATGATACGAACAGTTAAAGTGTTCCACTGAGCACAAAGCTTTGTTAAGTCCCAAGCAAAACGACGTAAGTATTTATTACGAGCATGTGCAGCACAGAACTTTAAGATTTCAGCAGTGTATTCACGAACTACTTTACCTTTTGAGCTTAACAACACTTTACGACCAATCAAATCAAGTGCCTGAACACCAGTTGTTCCTTCATACAAAGTAGAAATACGGGCATCACGTACGATTTGCTCCATACCCCATTCTTTGATGTAACCATGGCCGCCGTACACTTGCATACCGTGGTTAGCAGCTTCTAGGCCAAGCTCGGTCAAGAAACCTTTTAAAATTGGTGTATAGAAACCAAGTTTATCGTCATAATCTTCAAATGCAGCTTGGTCACCGCGTGTCAAAGCATCTGTCATTTTGTCAGCAAGCTGTGCTGCGTAGTAGATCATTGAACGACCACCTTCAGCGATTGCTTTTTGAGTTAATAACATGCGGCGTACGTCTGCATGGTGAATGATTGCATCAGCAACTTTATCTGGATCTTTTTTACCTGAAAGGGCACGCATAGACATACGTTCTTTGGCATATGGTAGAGCGCCTTGGAAAGATAACTCTGCATGGGCAATACCTTGAACCGCAGTACCGATACGTGCTGTGTTCATAAAGGTAAACATGGCATGTAGGCCTTTGTTTACTTCACCAATGAGGTAACCTGTTGCATTATCAAAGTTAAGTACAGCAGTTGCAGAAGCACGGATACCCATTTTGTGTTCGATTGAACCACAGCTTACAGTATTACGTTCACCTACGCCGCCCTCCGCAGTTGGGATAAATTTAGGGACGATAAATAATGAAATACCACGAGTACCTGCTGGTGCATCTGGAAGACGTGCAAGCACAATATGAATAATGTTTTCTGTTAAATCATGCTCACCGGCAGAAATAAAGATTTTTGTACCAGAAATCTTATAAGTGCCGTCAGCTTGTGGTTCAGCTTTGGTTTTTACCTGACCTAAGTCTGTACCACATTGAGGTTCGGTTAAGCACATTGTGCCGCTCCATGTACCTTCAACAAGTTTCGGCATATACGTTTGTTTTTGCTCATCTGTACCGAATTGCAAAATAGTATTCATACAGCCTGAGCTTAAACCTGGATACATGGTAAATGACCAGTTCGCAGTACCCATCATCTCTGATTTAATCAGGTTTAAAGACATTGGTAGGCCTTGACCACCAAATTCTTCAGGATAAGAAAGACCTTGCCAGCCACCCATTACAAACTGGTCATAAGCTTCTTTAAAACCTTTTGGCGTTTTAACTTCGCCGTTGTCAAAATGGCAACCTTCTTCATCGCCAGATTGGTTAAGTGGAGACAGTACGTTTTCACAATAATCTGCTGCACCTTCAAGAATCATATCTACTGTATCAGGATCTGCACTTTCACCATTTGATAAAGTTTTGTAGTGAGCAGGATAGTCTAGTACTTCATTCATTAAGAAGCGGATATCGTGTAGCGGAGCTTTATATGCTGGCATGGCTTTAATCCTAATTTTGAATCATTGTGGGATTATCTGAATCGATGATTTGATTATTCACTCGCATGATAAAAATACAATGTTAATCGCACCCGAAAGGAATGTCAGAAAAGCGAATTTTGTCGAAAATAAATACACCTGAAATTATAATTTCTGCTAAAGTCGGGACTTATACTTTTATGTGAAAAAACAACTAATTTTTTTATTTTTAGCAAGTTTTGTTAAAAAGATAAAGCGATAAGGTTTTAAAAAAGGTTATGCATTTAAAATATCTCAGTTTATGTTTATTTAGTTTGGGCTTGACGGCATGTGCACAACACGGCGTGCGTCCACAGGTGGCATCTGCGAGTTTAGAGCAAAAAGCCATTCAAAGTGTTAATGCGATGTATGAATACCCAAGTTATGATTATCGCGGAAACTTTAAAATTACCGTTGATCCTTCACAAATAAAGCAAAATGTAAAAGCTGAGAATACTGCTAAGCTAGATGCTGAATTACAAAAGAAAATTGATCAATATTTACGTGAACAAAAAGTTGCCTTAAGTAAAGCACAGAAACAAACCTTATATGCGGCGATTGCAAACGAACAAGGTGATTTGGGACTGACTTCCTCAGCACCTTCTGAAAAAATTAATACCGTATTATTTAATTTGTTAAATGATCTTCAGTTTAGTTATGACGGCTCGATACATTATCGTCAAAAAATGGGTTCATTTAATTTAACTGCTAGATATGAAAAACCGACACTTTTAGTTCAGGCAAAATTGCCAATGGTGCTTGATCTTGAGAATTATAAGTTTTACATAAATTATTTTGGTTTGATGCCATATTTGGTCAATAAAGATAACCAAAATAATTTAGCTTATGTTGATTTCTCAAAATATAAAGCCTTCTTTAAAAATGTCGATAAGAAGAAATTTATTGAATACCTTAAAGCTTCAAGTGCTGTTTCATATCGATTAGCTGAACCGCAAAACTTACAACGTGTATCGTTGACTGAGGCTGATCGTAAAGCAGGGGCGGTTGAAAGAATTCGTTTAAAGACGACGGTTGAGCAACTACTTTTAGAAGTAGATTTGTTTGGGCAAGTTAATGAAAAATATCTTCAAAAAAGTGTTTTAGGTCTTGATGAGGAAAAACTTGCTGAAACGCTTGCCGCAGAGATTGCTGCTTCTGATGCGAAAAAAGGCACTGCAGGTAAAGAAGAACAAAAGATTTCTTCTGATGACGCCGCTGCTGTTAGCCAACAGTTGTACTCACTTGTTAATGCTCATTTAGGCAATACCACTACTTCTGAAGATGAGGAAATAGAGTCTGCTTCTAGTGAAGAGGCGAGTGATGTAGCTGTAGCAGAGACTGAACAAACTTCAGAAAATGAAGAAGTAGTTGCACTGACGGAAGATCAATGTATTGAATTAAAATCACTTAAAAACCCGGTCGCTTTAGGGGATATTAATTATTGCCAAATCTACGGTATTGATGTCCTGGATCAGAGCGATACAAGTATTCAAAAAGCGCAAATCAAGTCTCGTCAGGACGCTTTAAAGCAAACTTTTGAAGCTTATAACCAAAACCAGTTTATTAATGATGAAGCCTTCAAGGCTCTTTGGTTAAAACATAAGGATGAAATTGAACAAGCTTTACCGAAGCAAAGAAACCCAATCACAATTGATGTGGCTTTAGATGACGAAGGCCGTGCAGTCAATATGGATTACGATGTTGATTATACGCCAGCTGAGTTTAAGCACCGCTTCAATATTAAAGCAGATATGCAAATTCTGAATTATGGGAAAGCGACTTCAATTGATCAGCAGCAGCTTAAACAAGCTAAATCTGTGGCTGAAGCAAGTAAAGGTTCTATGCTGGAAAACTTTATTAAAGGTTTTAGTGAAAAGCTTGGGCAAAGTGATGTTTCAGAGCACCCTGTGGGCACACATAGTGATGTACAAGATTTAGATGCAAATCTGGCTGTACTTGCAGATAAAACCTATGATGCAACGCATGCTTATGACAAAACTTATAAAGCAGTATTTATTGCCAAATTGACTGCCGAAAAACCGTCATATATTAAGTATTACTCAGTTCAACAACTCCAAGAAATTGCTGAGGTTTATGCTTACTGGTTCTCTGATGAAGATACATATAATCCTCAAGGAAAAGCCTTAGAGCGTATTACCGCTTTACAGAAAAAACATCATCTTGAACAAGATGATCAGTTTGACCACGAGTTAGGACGTGCTGTAGATCATATTGTATTAACGACTATACAAGGTAAAACAGGGCGTGAAGCTTGGCAAAAGCTACAGAAGCAATATAAACAGCCAGCCCAACTTTTCTCAAAACAGTATCAGTTAGAGTTTGAAAAACAAAATAGTGTTTCTGCTGAAGAAAAGCATCTGTTATCAGAAACGGCTGATATTTTAGGGAATGTTTATGTGGCTGCTCGTAAAAAACAGCTTTCGGAAAAAACAATTCAGAACTTAAAACCTGAACATAATGAATTTATCGATTATGAAATTTTCCGTGAGGTTTATAAGCAAATGGTTGCCGCTAGAAAATAATAAGTAAGATAAAAAAGAACCTACATATGTAGGTTCTTTTTTTGGTTTATAGAAAATCTTTTAATTGTGGTCGTACATTATTCCAGATAGAGAAGGCTTCTATAGCTTGGCCTACTAACATGCCAAAACCTTCCGCATAAGGCACATTACGCTGTTTCGCTTGATCAAGGAAACTAGAAGGTTTGCCATAAGCCATTTCATAGGCATATTTAAATTTTAATTTTTCAGGTAGTTGTAAAGCATCGCCTGAAAGACTTGCCGAAGTTGCATTAATCACAATATCAAAATCGCCTTCTAAATCATTTAGGGAAATTGCTTGTAATTGGGCTTGTGGAACTGCTGTTTTTAAGTCATCTACAAGTTGTTCTGCACGAGCTAAAGTTCGGTTTGCAATGACGATTTTTTTAGCACCAGCCTGTACAAGGGGATAAATAACACCACGCGTTGCGCCGCCAGCTCCTAAAATTAAAATAGTTGTATTTTCAAGATTCCATTCTAAAGCTTGAATTGCGGCAACTAAGCCTTGGCCGTCGGTATTGTCACCATGCAATTTGCCATTTTCCATCCATAACGTATTTACAGCTTTAGCAATTTGAGCACGCTCGGTTAACACATCACATAAAGCAAAAGCTTGCTCTTTAAAAGGAACAGTAACGTTCATACCACTGCCGTCTTCTGCAAAGAAACTTCGCATGCTCGATTCAAAACCGTCAAGAGGAGCAAGCCGTTTTTGATAGTTTAGATCAACACCTGTTTTTTCAGCGAAAGCATGATGCAATTCAGGAGAGCGTGATTGTTCGATCGGATTGCCAATTACTGCAAACTGTTTGGTCATTGTTGTATCCAAAATTTTAAAATGGCATGAAGCAGATAGGGCCTGCACTGAATATTTAGCAGGCCTCACTATAAGTCAAAATAGCACAAGAAAAAATATTTGAATGAAGGCAAATGGAAATCAAAAAAGGAGATTCTTTAGGGTGGAAGCCAAAGAATCCCCAAAACAAAAAATTAGGCGACTTTTTCTTCTAAACCTAACCAATCACGAGGTTTTAAATAGTAGTCAGTTAAACGCTTCTCTGGAGAGTCTTCATCCCATTCAGGGCGATAAGACCATGCAGCTAGATTAGGTAAGCTAACTAAAATCGACTCAATACGGCCACCTGTTTGTAATCCAAACAACGTACCGCGGTCATACACCAAGTTATATTCGACATATCTGCCACGGCGATAAAGCTGAAATTCGCGTTGAGCTTCGGTATAAGGCTGTTCGCGGTGTTTTTCGAAAATTGGCAAGATCGCATTTAAATAGCCATTACCTACGGCTTGAATATATTTAAAGCAGGTTTCGAAATCCCAGCAATTTAAATCATCAAAGAATAAACCGCCCACACCACGTTGTTCATCGCGATGCTTTAAATAGAAATAGTCATCGCACCATTTTTTATGTTCAGCATAAACATTGTCACCAAAAGGCTTACACAGGTCATAAGCGGCTTGGTGCCAATTTAAAACATCTTGATCATCTGGATAAAATGGCGTTAAGTCAAAACCTCCACCAAACCACCAAATCGGATCTTGACCTTCACGCTCTGCAACGAATAAGCGGACATTCGCATGCGAGGTTGGAATATTCGGGTTTTTAGGGTGAATGACTAAAGACACACCTAGCGCTTGAGCTTTTGCCCCTGCAATTTGAGGGTGACGTTCTGTTGCAGAAGCAGGCAGTTTACTAATGTTAATATGTGAAAACATCACGCCGCCTTTTTCAATCACTGTACCATTTTGCAGTACACGTGAACGGCCACCACCGCCTTCAGGGCGCTCCCAATCATCAATGATAAATTCTGCTGTCCCACCACCAGCTTTTTCTTGTTGTTCTAAACCGGCACAAATACGGGCTTGTAAATCGAGGAGAAATTCGCGGACACGTTGAATATCTGTTGAAGTCGGATGTTGCATAATGACCCTCAAAGATGATCGAAATAGATTAGATACATCAAAACATAAATCCATAAAAAAAGTAAGGGATTTTTTCTAATTCCTGAAAAAATCCCTTAAATATAATTTTTAAATTTTGGACTCGAAATCAAAAATCATCTTTTTGGTAAAGGTGATCCATTCTTTCACGTTTGGTTTTTAAATATTGTTCATTAAAAGGGTTACGGCCGACAGTTAAAGGTACACGGTCTACGACATTAATACCTTGATCTTTGAGTGCCTGAATTTTCAAAGGATTATTGGTAATTAATTTAACTTCTTTCACTTTTAAGTGGTCGAGCATAATACTGCACATATCGTAACGACGTGCATCGGCGGGTAAATTCAGTAGTAAATTGGCATCTACTGTATCGTGCCCCTGATCTTGCAGGGCATAAGCACGAATTTTATTGGTTAAACCAATACCGCGTCCTTCTTGGCGTAAGTATAAAATTACACCTTGTCCTGCTTCATTGATGAGTTTCTGAGTGGCTTGTAGTTGTGGGCCACAGTCACATTTCAATGATGCAAATGCATCACCCGTTAAGCATTCAGAATGTACGCGGACTAAAACAGGACCCGTTGGCGGATTTTCTAACCCTTTGGAAAGTGCCACATGTTCTTCACCTGTTACGGGATCTTGAAACACAGAAATATTGAATTCACCAAAAGCGGTTGGGAGTTTTGATGTTGCAATGAACTCTATAGGCACAGATTAACTCATCTTTTAACCGAAAACGGTTTAAAGTATAGCGTAATGCTGGGAGATTGGTCGAATTGTCATAATCATTTTGCACACTAAGGTTTTCTTTTTTGTATAAAGAAGACGATAATAGTTGATAAATAGTCAGATTATTCAGGATAATCTGCCAACCATACCCATACTGTATGAGAGACTGCTTTGCATGATCTCGTTCGCAAATGTGGCTGATTGAAGGTGACTTCATTCGATTGTATGATCGACCCATTTTGACCCAGCTTAGGATTTGCCAGGCTTATAAAGGCTTTGCCACATATGTTGTATACCGAAATTCCAACTCAACGCCCTGTTACGCCATTGTTAGATGCGATTGATCATCCTCAACAATTACGTCAGCTCGAGCATAGCCAATTACTACAAGTGGCTGATGAGTTGCGTCAATATATTTTATATGCAGCAGGCCAGAGTGGTGGCCATTTCGGTGCTAACCTCGGCGTGGTTGAGCTGACGGTAGCGCTGCATTATTGCTTTAATACACCAAATGACCGTTTAGTTTGGGATGTGGGACACCAAGCATACCCACATAAAATCCTGACTGGACGCCGTGAACAAATTACGACCATTCGCGCTAAAAATGGATTGGCTGCTTTCCCTGCCAGAGAAGAGTCTGTTTTTGATACCTTTGGGGTAGGGCATTCTTCAACTGCTATTTCAGCTGGTTTGGGTATGTCTTTGGCACGTCGCTATCAGAAAGACCCATGTGAAGTCGTTTGTATTGTGGGTGATGGTGCAATGACTGCGGGCATGGCATTTGAAGCAATGAATGATGCTGTTGCTCATGATGCAGATTTAATTGTTGTACTCAATGACAACGATATGTCGATTTCTTGCAGTACAGGTGGCTTTGCCAAACATTTAGCTGCAATTTGGGAAAAAGGTCATTTAGTTAATGTCAATGAACATGGTGAAGCTTATATCCAGCCACACCCAAAATGGACATATAACTCTCGATTACACCAATCGGCAACCGACGCGGCAGATAATTTATTTAAAGCAATTGGTTTTGATTATTTCGGGCCTTTTGATGGACACGATGTCACTCAGTTGGTTCAGGTGTTCAACGCGCTCAAAAAACGCAAAGGTCCACGTTTAGTTCACGTTTATACCAAGAAAGGTAAAGGCTTTGCTCCTGCTGAAGCAGACCCGATTACTTACCATGCGATTGGCAAAATTAATGCTGCTTCGGGCGGGAAAACACCACCAAAATACTCTGATGTGTTTGGTGAGTGGTTGTGTGATGAAGCTGCACAAGATGAGCGCTTGCTTGCAATCACGCCTGCAATGTGTGAAGGCTCGGGCATGGTCAAATTTGCGAAGCAATTTCCGCAGCGTTTCTTCGATGTCGCGATTGCAGAGCAGCATGCTGTAACACTTGCGGCAGGAATGGCATGCGAAGGGCTAAAACCTGTTGTCGCCATTTATTCAACATTCCTGCAGCGTGGTTACGATCAGCTTATTCATGATGTCGCATTGCAAAATCTTGACGTGACTTTTGGTATTGACCGTGCAGGCTTGGTTGGTGAAGATGGTCCAACGCATGCAGGTGCATATGACTATGCTTATATGCGTACTGTGCCTAATATGGTGATCATGGCACCGAAAGATGAAAATGAATGCCGTCAAATGCTTCATACGGCTTATGCCTATAATGGCCCGGCTGCGGTACGCTATCCGCGTGGTGCAGGTGTGGGCGTCGAAATCCAAAAAGAGATGACTGTTCTTGAATTGGGTAAAGCTGAAATTGTTGCAGAAATTAAAGCAAATAGTGATGAGCAGATTACGGTTTTAGCATTTGGTAGTCGTGTCATGGTTGCTCTGGAAGCAGCTGAGCAATTTGCGCAAAAACATGAAGTCAGTGTGTGTGTTGTAAATATGCGCTTCGTAAAACCGCTTGATGAACAAATGATTCGAGACTTGGCTGAGCATACTCATTTATTCGTGACAGTTGAAGAACACGCGATTATGGGTGGTGCGGGTAGTGCAGTGAATGAGTTTATGGCTCAAGAACAAATTGTTAAACCTATCATTAATTTAGGTCTACCTGACTCGTTCTTGCATCAGGCGACACATAATCAAATGCTACAAGATTGTGGTTTAGATGCTAAGGGTATTTTGAACTCGATTGAGCGAGCATGGCTTAAGGTAAATCAGGTGGTTTAATACCTCAATAAAATTTTTCGAAACATTTTTTCCCAAAAAGCGTATTCATTTGCTAAAATGGATACGCTTTTATGCATTATTCTTTGTCAAAATCTTCAAATTTGTATTGTAGTGGGTGTTCAATGGAACCTATGGTGGTGATGGCTGCGCGTGCGGCTCAAACAGTTGGTCAAGAGCTTTTAAAAGCGCATCAAAATCGTCATAAGCTCGATTTGCAAGTTGAAGAGAAAGGCATTGATGGTCCTGTAACACGTGTAGATCGTTATTTAGAACAATTGACGATTGATACATTACGTAAAAGTTATAAAAACCATAGCTTCTTAGGTGAAGAGTTCGGTTTGCAAGAAGGCAAAGGCCACGATGCAGACTGGTGCTGGGTGATCGACCCTCTTGATGGCACGCAAAACTTTATTAATGGTTTCCCTCATTTCTGTATTTCTATTGCTGTTCAGCACAAAGGTGTTACTCAGCACGGCGTAATTTACGATCCGGTACGTGACGAATTGTTCTCTGCAAGTCGTGGTCGTGGTGCGGTGATGAATCAGCGTCGTATTCGCGTAAATGTAAAAGATAGCCTAGAAAATACATTCTTGGCAGTAGGTCACCCTTACCGTGCTAAACGTGCTGGTGAAATTGTGTCTTATGCAGAGCAGCACTTTGCTTCATTATTAGCTGTGACTCAAGCGGGTGCTCAAATCCGTCGTGGTGGTTCAGCTGCTTTAGACTTAGCGTATGTTGCTGCTGGTCGTTTCGATGGTTTCTTTGAACTTGGTTTAAAACCATGGGATATCGCTGCTGGTGAGCTTATTATCAAGGAAGCTGGTGGTGTTGTGGTTGACGCACGTGGTGGTAATGATTCACTTGAAAATGGTCAAGTGATTGCATGCTCACTGAAAATGTTAAAGCCATTAATGCAAACTGTAGTTCCTGCTTGGGACAAAGCTGCAAAATAATTTAAAAAAATTATTTCTGAGTAAGACCCTCTTTTTATAGAGGGTTTTACTTTTTAATGGTCGGTAAAATACAAATAACAGTAGAAATACCGAGAAAGTTGATTAAAACACATGACTTTTAAATTCTTTCTGCTATAATCCGCCCACGCACTTAAATTTCCGTTCATTACCTGAACATTCTGTTCTATTCATTGTAAGCGCACGCTGTCCATAGAGAGGACCATTTCTTGCGCCCCAATCGCTCAGCGATTCTTCAGGTTGCGGCCGTAATCAAGCGTGCGTTTAGTCCACATCGTCGTTACTCGGATTGCTGCTGAATAATAAGATTCAGCTAATATTTGCTTTGCCGCTTTTGCCGATGTCTATTTGTATTTATTAAAAATGGAGCACCCTTTGGGGTGGAACTCTCTATGAGCAAAACTTTTGCCGAATTTTCTTTGCACGAAACCTTACAACAAGCTCTTGAAGGTTTAGGTTTTACTAACCCAACTCCTGTGCAAGAACAATCTATTCCTGCTGCTTTAGAAGGTAAAGACCTTCTTGTTTCTAGCCAGACTGGTTCTGGTAAAACTGCTGCATTTTTATTACCGACATTACATAATTTGGCAGGTCAAGATACTTTCGTTCCGTTCAAAGAACGTATGAAAGCAGTGACTCAGCCTAGCATTTTAGTTTTATGCCCAACACGTGAATTGGCTCAACAAGTTAGCCAAGACGCAATTGCTTTTGTACGTCACATGAAAGGTGTTCGTATTGCTGCAATTATGGGTGGTATGCCTTTTGGTAAACAAATTCAACAGCTTAAAGGTGCTCAAGTTGTAGTTGCGACTCCAGGTCGTTTATTAGACTTAGTTAACCGTCGTCAATTAAAGCTAGACAAAGTTGATGCTTTAATCGTGGACGAAGCTGACCGTATGTTAGACCTTGGTTTCTCTGAAGACTTAGAAGCGATCAGTGACTTGGCTGCGAATCGTGGTCAAACGTTAATGTTCTCTGCAACTTTTGCTGACCGTATTATTCGTCTTGCTGAGCGCATGATGAATGAACCTGAGCGTATTGCAATTGAAACTGGTCACAGCACCAATACTGACATCACCCAAACTTTACACTGGACAGATGGTTTCGAACACAAGAAGAAACTTCTGACTCACTGGTTGGCTGATGAAACGCTTGACCAAGCTGTTGTATTCGCGAGCACACAAGAAGATACAGATATGTTGGCTGAAGAACTTGCAGAAGCCGGTCATTCAGTTGTTGCACTTCACGGTGCAATGCCGCAAACAGTTCGTAACCGTCGTTTACGTAGTATCCGTGAAGGCCGTGCGAAAATCTTAGTTGCTACTGACGTTGCTGCACGTGGTCTTGATGTTCCAACAATTTCACACGTTATTAACTTCGGCTTACCAATGAAGCATGAAGATTATGTACACCGTATTGGTCGTACAGGTCGTGCTGGTCGTACAGGTCAAGCGATTACTTTAGCGACTTATCGTGAACGCGGTAAAATCCGTGCGCTTGAAGATTACTTAGAGGCTCGTTTAAATGTTTCTGAAATTGAAGGCTTAGAACCATCTCCACCTCCAGCTCGTCCACGTCGTGAAGGCGGTCGTGGTGGTAACGGTGGCCGTGATGGTCGTCGTGGTGGTGGTTTCGGCGGTGGTCGTCGTTTCGAGGGTGAAGGTAACTTCAAACGTCGTGAAGGTGGTCGTGATGATCGTCCACGTCGTAGCTTCGATGATAAGCCTCGTGGTGAGCGTCCTGCTTTCGGTGGCGAAGATCGTCCACGTCGCGAGTTCAACTCAGATCGTCCACGTCGTGAAGGTGGTTTTGAAGACCGTCCAAAACGTAGCTTCGGTGGTGAAGATCGTCCACGTCGCGAGTTCAACTCAGACCGTCCACGTCGTGAAGGTGGTTTTGAAGACCGTCCAAAACGTAGCTTCGGTGGTGAAGATCGTCCGCGTCGCGAATTCAACTCAGATCGTCCACGCCGTGAAGGTGGTTTTAACGATAAGCCTCGTTTTGATTCAAATGATGACAATCGTGGTAACCGCGTAGACTATAAACCACGTCGTGAAAACGGTTTCGGTGACCGCCCACAACGTAGCTTTGGTGGTGAAGATCGTCCACGTCGTGAAGGTGGTTTTGGTGATCGTCCAAAACGTAGCTTCGGTGGTGAAGACCGTCCACGTCGCGCAGTTCGCGAAGAACACTTTAATCAAGAATCTCGTGGTGAGCGCCGTCGTAAATTCGACCGTTAATCTTTAAGAGATTTAAAAAAAAGGCCAGTTTACATACTGGCCTTTTTTATTTTTTAGTTTTGTTATAAAATAACAAAGTGTGAAACAGTTCAATTTTTATTGTAATAATGCGTAAAAGTAAGCGAAAAGAGTCGCCTTTGGCATGGTTGAGTAAATTCTTATTTCAACGTGGTTTGCCATATCTTTTTATTGCACTTGCTTTGTGCAATGGAATTTACTTTGCCTATGCTTTATTAACTGGCCATTTCGTAGACCAGTTTCAAGTTCTCGATCAATAAATTTCTTTTCAAAATCTAGCTCATATTCCTATAGTAGCTTGTTTTGCTTTTGTCAAAATTACAACAAGATTCCCAAAATTCAGTGTTATAGTATGCGGGCATAAAAGTGCAGGAATGATTGCCATTATGAATAATAAAACTCCTCTCTCGACTCAATCACTGATTGAAGTGAAAAACTTGAGTTTTAACCGAGGGGAACGCGTCATTTATGACAATATTAGTTTAAATATACGTCGAGGCCAGATCACGGCCATTATGGGACCATCTGGTACAGGTAAAACGACTTTATTACGCTTGATTGGTGGGCAGCTTGTTCCCGATCAGGGCGAAGTTTTGCTTGATGGCAAAGATATTGCTCAAATGTCACGTCAGGAATTATTTGCAGCACGTGCGCGTATGGGAATGCTGTTCCAGAGTGGAGCTTTATTTACCGATATGTCGGTTTATGAAAATGTCGCTTTTCCAATTCGTGCGCATACTAAGCTTTCTGAAAATCTCATTGCAGAACTGGTCGCTTTAAAACTTGAATCGGTGGGCTTGCGTGGAACTGAACAGCTTATGCCTACTGAGTTGTCAGGCGGTATGAATCGACGGGTCGCTTTAGCTCGTGCAATTGCGCTTGATCCCGATTTAATTATGTATGATGAACCTTTTGCGGGGCAAGACCCGATTGTGAAGGGTGTTTTAACACGTCTCATTCGTTCATTGCGAGAAGCTTTAGATCTAACTACAATTATTGTTTCGCATGATGTTCCTGAAACCCTATCTATTGCTGACTACATTTATGTTGTAGCGGAAGGGAAGATTCAAGGGGAAGGAACACCAGAAGAATTACAAGCTTATGCTTCTCCATTTGTAAAACAGTTCTTAACCGGCTCGGCAGAAGGTCCGGTTGAATACCAGTTTAGCCACCAAGCTTATTTAGATAACGAGGTTCGTCCATGAATACGATTGCCTGGTTAGGTAGACTCGTTATTGAGCGGATTCGAGGGATTGGTGTTGCGGCACTGATGCTCTTACAGATTATTTTTTCATTACCTTCAGCGGGCGGTTTTGGACGTTTCGTCTATCAAATGCATCGTGTAGGGGTAATGTCTTTACTTATTATCACGGTATCAGGCTTATTTATTGGTCTGGTACTCGGATTGCAAGGCTACTCAATATTAGTCAATGTTGGTAGTGAATCAATGCTAGGCACAATGGTGTCTTTAACTTTACTGCGTGAGCTTGCACCGGTTGTTGCAGCTTTGCTCTTCGCTGGACGAGCAGGTTCTGCATTGACTGCTGAAATTGGTTCGATGAAACAAAGTGAACAGCTTGCCAGTATGGAAATGATTGGTGTTGATCCTTTAAAGCAAATCGTATCACCACGTCTTTGGGCTGGTATAGTCAGTTTGCCAATGTTAACCGTTATTTTTGCTGCGATTGGTATTGTTGGCGGTAAATTGGTTGGAGTTGACTTTCTTGGCGTTGATGAAGGCTCCTTTTGGAGTGGTATGCAAAATAATGTTCAATTTGGCCACGATGTCGTAAATGGCATTATTAAGAGCATTGTATTTGCTTTGCTGTGTACATGGATTGCTGTTTTCCAAGGGTATGCATGTGATCCGACACCTGAAGGCATTGCAACGGCAATGACCCGCACGGTTGTATATTCTTCATTATGTGTTTTAGGTTTTGATTTCGTGTTGACTGCGGTCATGTTCGGAGGGATTTAATGAAATCACGTACTAGTGAGCTGGCCGTAGGTATCTTTGTCATTATCTTCGGTATCGCTTTATTCTTTTTAGCAATGAAAGTGAGTGGTTTAGTGGGCACGAACTTGAGCGATGGCTACACCATGAAAGCTCAGTTTGATAACGTTAATGGTTTAAAGCCTCGTGCTAAAGTGACGATGAGCGGTGTAACAATTGGCCGCGTTGATTCAATCACGCTTGATCCGGTTACACGTTTGGCTACGGTTACTTTTGATCTTGATGGAAAACTGACAAGCTTTAATGCTGAACAGTTAAAAGAAGTTCAAAAAAATGCTTTAGACGAATTACGTTATAGTTCTGATTATACGCAAGCGACTCCAGCGCAACAAAAAACAATGGAACAGCAACTGATCAGTAACATGAACTCCATCACAAGTATTGATGAAGATGCTTATATAATGGTTGCAACCAATGGTTTATTGGGTGAGAAATATTTAAAAATCGTACCGGGTGGTGGTCTAAACTACCTTAAACGTGGCGATACTATTTCTAATACCCAAGGAACGATGGATCTAGAAGATCTTATTAGTAAATTTATTACTGGTGGTGGCGCAGGTAAGGTTGCCGCTGGTTCATCCTCAGCAGAAGAAAAAGCTCCTGCAAGTACTGACAGCAGTGCACAGCCGTCATTTGTTGAGTAAGAGATTATTTGAAGGAGTGGTTCCAGGTGAATACGTTGTTTAAACAAACCCTTACAGCAAGTATTTTGTCTACTATGATTGCTGGTACAGCTTTTGCTGCACCTTCAGAAGCACCACCTGACTTTATTAAGCGTGTTGCTGATGGCTTGATTTCTCGTTTAAAAGCCGATCATGCTAAATTGCAAAATAACCCAGCATTAGTAAAAACAATTGTACGCCAAAACTTAGACCCGTATGTTGATTCACAAGCGTTTACTCGTATTGTGATGGGTACTTATGCAACAAACCAATATAGTACTGCTGCACAGCGTGCTCAGTTTGAAACGAACTTCCGTAATACATTAATTGAGAATTACGGTAGTGCATTTGCTAAGTATACAAACCAAACTTACACGATGCGTCCATACAAGGCGACAGCTGGTAAAAACCCTGTTGTGACTTTAGATTTTAATCACAATGGTGAAAAAATTCCTGTGTCGTTCCAGTTGGCAGACAAAGGTTCGCAATGGAAAATCCGTAACATCAATGTTTCTGGTATTGATTTAGGATTGCAGTTCCGTAACCAGTTTGCTGCAACTGTGAAACGTAATGGCGGTGATTTGAATAAAGCAATTGCTACGTTCCAACCTGATGCAGATGCTGCTGTTAATCAGAATAAACAAAAATAAGTAGGTGAAGAGTGGTTCAGTATCTTAACCAAGAGTTAGTTGTTTCAGGCAAAATTGATTTTGAAAATGCTGAACAACAATACCAAGCTGGATTGGCAATTATTAAAAAGCAAACAAGCTTTCCTTTAATTGTTGATTTAAAGCAGCTTGAGCATGGTAATACGTTAGCCTTGGCTGTTTTAGTGCAATGGCTACGTCAAACTCCACAAAAGTCTGGATTACATTTTAAAAATGTACCGGAGAAGATGCTGAAAATCATTCAAGCCTGCCATTTGCAAGAAGACCTACATTTGGTTTGATGAGCAAAGATAAAAAAGCACCTAAATTTAGGTGCTTTTTTATATACAAAATTTGCTGGGTAATCTCTTTAAATCCATTTTTTCCAGCGGAAATAAATGATAGGCCCAATAAAGAAACCAATAATAATTAGTAAAACGATAATAAAGCTGGTTGTACCGTGTGCGAAAGGAAGTACATCAGTGTTCATACCATAGATACTGGCGATTAACATAGGTGGTGCCAACATACTTGGTAAAATCGAGAATCGACGGATCGTATCGTTTTGTTCAGTGTTAATAAATCCTGACGTTGTATCAAGCAAGAATCGTACTTTTTGAAATAAGAAAGCGTCATGTTCGACAAGCGAGCGAACATCCTCACTAAGTTCTCGAATATCTGCATCGTAGATATGACTGCCTAAAGCACGTGGACGAGACAAAAACGTTAAAACACGGCGCAAATCAATTAAACAGAGCTGTGCTTTTCCAAGCATGTCTTCTTGTTGTGCCAAGCGGGTAATCATGTCATCAAGATCTAAAATCTGTTCACGTTGATGGTTATTGAGAACCTCGGTTGAGTATTTTTCTAGATCCTTGTGGATATCTTCCAAGATATCCGCAAGCTCATCTAGCTTTGCTTCAAGTAAGCCCAATAAAATCCATGTTGGATCTTTATAATCCATTTCGTAGTCATTACGACGAGCTCGAGCACGAAAAGCACGAAAGGCAACTAACTTTTCACCACGTAAAGTAAATAAGCGGTCTTTATGTAAGATGAATGCAACAGTCTGCACCATGGCAAGCATATGGGAAGAATCTTCGGCATCCCCATCAACCTGATAATTTTTATTTTTCGTTAAAAAATAGGTGCTGATATGCAAAATACCGTCATCATCACGGTAGAATCGAGCAGAAGATGAAATGTCTTCTAACGACTTTAGTGTAGGTAAGTTCTGATTGTAAGCATCTAAGACCCATTGTTGTTCTTCTTGAGAGGGTGCAATAAGATCAAGCCATACTAATTCGGGATGTAGATCAAATCCACCATTGATGGTGGCATCTTCCAGACTTCCGCGTTCTGTGGCATAAAAGGCTTCAAGCATGTGTCTTTTTTCCTTACGCAGTCTGATGGAAATTGATGGGTGTATTTTAGACAAGGATTTGCCGAAAAACACTTGCCAATACGCTATTTTGCAAAAAAAAACTCTGTCGATAGTCTAGTTTGTCAGCATGACAGTTCAATAAAACGGTTTTTATACTATGAATTCAATTTGTATTTTCTGTGGTTCATCTCTTGGTTCAAACCCAATCTTTCAACAAATTGCTCAATTAACCGGTGAAGCTATTGCTAAACAAGGTAAAACACTCGTTTATGGCGGTGGCCGTTCTGGTTTAATGGGTGTTGTTGCTGATAGTGCTTTGCAAGCCGGCGGGCAGGTCATTGGGGTAATTCCTCGTGCTTTAGTTGATCGCGAGTTAGCTCATCCTGGACTGACAAAATTATATGTCGTCGAAAATATGCATGAGCGTAAAACCAAAATGGCAGATCTGTCGGACGGTTTTATTGCTTTACCAGGTGGGGCAGGTACATTGGAAGAAATCTTTGAACAATGGACATGGGCACAATTAGGTATTCATCAAAAGCCGTGTGCTTTTCTAAATGTAGCTGGCTTTTATGAAGATTTGCTTAAAATGATTCAGGGAACTGTAGATAACGGATTTAGCCAAGCGCGGTTTGTTGATAAATTGATTGCCTCAGACAAAATTGAAGATATTCTTCAACAATTTGAGCAATATCAGGCTCCTGCTCCGAAATGGACAAATGCCGACGTTCAACCATAAATGAGGTTAAATAGGTGAAAACAATTACGGTTGCCGCTGCGGTGATCTTAAATGAACAAAATGAATTATTGCTTGTCAGAAAGCGTAATACACAAGCTTTTATGCAGGTAGGCGGTAAACTGGAGCCGAATGAGGCTCCGGAAAGTGCTATACAGCGTGAAATCTTGGAAGAAATAGGCAGCCCGTGTGTAATAGAACAGTTTATAGGGCGTTTTGAGACAGCAGCTGCCAATGAACCGGATCACAAGCTTATTAGCCATTTATATTTGGTTCGATTAAAACAATCCCCACAAATTGCAGCTGAAATTGCTGAAATGAAGTGGGTGAAATTTAATGATTCCGAGACAAAACTCGCACCATTAACCAAAGAAATTGTAATTCCGTGGTGTGAGCAGAACTTATCTATAACTCTATAATTTTAATATGATGTAGATGAAGCAGCAGCTAGGCAACTGGCATGAATAGATGTACACCCTAGCTGTTTTAGCGCCTGACATAAAGCGTGAATTGAACTTCCTGTTGTGATTACATCATCAATAATCAGTACACGACGATAACGCCGTTTTTCTTGAGTGAGCGCAACAAATTGCTGTTCAATATTTTCAAATCTTTCGAGTCGAGATAATCCCTTTTGAGAATGCTCATTTAAGCGTTGTACAGGCTGCCAAACTGGTATTTTTAATTGCTTACTCAAAAGATTGGCGAGTAATAAGGATTGATTAAAACCACGTTCAGTTAAACGTTGTTTGGAAATAGGCATGGGTACAATCGCTTGTACCTTAGGAAATTTTAATTGCTGTAAAACTTCAGCGAGTAAGATTTGGTAATGTAATTTTTGTTCATATTTAAACTGCTGAATGATCCGGTTAATTGGATAGGCGTAGTGGCAGGCCACAAGAACAGACTGATCATTGCGCTGAATGGTTTGCTTAAGCCACGGTAGCTGTTCCCAGCATTCTTTACAAAGAGAATATTTTTCCCGTGTTCCTATTTCGCAAAGTAGGCAAGGGGACAGCAAATGAAAAAGATACTGGGGGTTTAAAAACTTAAACATATGCGTATCGAGGAGCTTCGGGAAGCCAGCGCTTCAATAAGGCATCAGCTTGCTCAGGGTAATCTTTTAGAACTTGTTGTGCAACGTAGTGTGCTTGACTCAATAAATGATCATCTCGCTCTAAACGTGCGACACGGAAACCCATATCACCTGTTTGTTTTGTTCCTAATAATTCACCCGGGCCTCTTAGCTCAAGATCTTTTTCAGCAATAACAAAGCCATCATTACTTTCTCTTAAAATTGAAAGTCTTTCTTGCCCATTTTGTGAAAGTGGTGGTTTATAGAGAAGAACGCAAAAACTGGCTTTTGCACCTCGTCCTACACGCCCTCGTAATTGGTGTAGCTGTGAAAGCCCTAATCGTTCAGCATTCTCAATGACCATAATTGACGCATTGGGTACGTCTACTCCAACCTCAATAACAGTTGTGGCAATTAGCAGTTGTAGTTCATTGTTTTTAAATGCTTGCATGACAGCCTGTTTTTCATCGGCTTTCATTTTGCCATGAACCAAACCAATATTAAGTTCAGGAAAGCGCTCTTTCATTTCTTGATAGGTGGCTTCGGCGGCTTGAGCATCTAAAGTTTCGGACTGTTCGACCAGAGTACATACCCAGTAGGCCTGTTTGCCTTCTCGGCAGTTTGAAGCAATTCGATGCAGTACTTCTTTACGACGATCTAGCGGAATCGTGACGGTCTGAATTGGAGTTCGGCCTGGGGGTAATTCATCAATAATCGATGTATCTAAATCGCCATAAGCACTCATTGCCAGTGTTCTAGGAATTGGCGTTGCAGTCATGACCAGTTGATGTGGGGTGAGCTGTTCGGCGCCTTTATTGCGTAAGGCTAATCGCTGATCGACCCCGAATCGGTGCTGTTCATCAATAATCACCAGTCCTAGTTTTGCAAACTCAACGTTATCTTGAAATAAGGCATGGGTGCCCACGATCAGTTCAGCATGGCCTTCTTTAATTTGTTGCTCAGCGTGTGCCCGCGCTTTCCCTTTTTGTTTACCCGACAACCAAGCTACCGTAATACCTAAAGGTTCAAACCAGCGTTTAAAATTTAAATAATGCTGCTCTGCTAAAATTTCGGTAGGTGCCATTAAAGCAACTTGCCAATCTGCTTCCAATGCGTGACATGCTGCAACCGCTGCAACTAAAGTTTTTCCAGCCCCTACATCACCTTGTACCAAACGCAGCATAGGTTGATGTTGTTTTAAGTCGTTTAAAATTTCTTTTGATACACGTTTTTGTGCGTTGGTCATTTGAAAAGGTAAAGCTTCTAGCAGCTTTTTTGCAAGCACTTTACTACTCGGAAAAGCAGGTGAAGCAATTTGACGAATATAAGCACGTCGAGTGAGAAGACTAATTTGATGTGCGACCAGCTCTTCAAAAATAAGACGTTGCTGCGCAGGATGAGAGCCTTGAGCCAGTTGGATCATATTGGCATCAACTGGCGGCTCGTGAATGTAATGTAAAGCTTCTTTGAGTGCATACCCATTTGTATATTGTTTAGGGAGTAACTCGGGTAAGGCATCACTATGATGCTTCAACGCTTGTTTAACATATTCGCGTAATTTAGCTTGTGTTAGGCCATCGGTACTTGGATAAATTGCAGTGAGCTGCGTTTTTGGTAGTGGTGTATGTTCATTAATAAGTTGAATTTCTGGATGATAAAGCTCAAGCCCTCGTGCACCTACGCGAACTTCACCAAAAATACGTAAACGGTTACCAGGTTTTATTTTGTCGGTTAAATTTTTATAAATATGATAAAAGCGTAAAGTCACCTTACCAAATTCATCTTGTATTAATGCGGCCATAGATTTACGTTTACCTGGAGGGAAATCAACAGATTTGACTTCACCCTCGAGTAAATAACTACGACCAACTACCAATTGATTCATAGGAATAATGGTACTGCGATCTTCATAATCACGGGGCAGATGAAACAGCAAATCATCTGTGGTAAAAATATTTAGTTTTTCGAGTAGGGCTGCTGAAGCCGATCCAACGCCTTGTAACTGATGGACTGAAGTCATGTCCCCTCAACGAGTTCTCTATGCATATATTATTTATCGGTTATGGTAAAACATCTCAGCGTGTTGCTAAACAACTATTTGAGAAAGGACATCAAATTACCACAATTAGCCGTAGTGAAAAGACAGACCCTTATGGGACACATCTCGTACAGGATATTTTTACGCTCGATTTAAGCGAAATTGCACCTGTAGATGTAGTGTATATTTTACTTTCACCAGACGATAGTACTGTTGAAGGTTATCAGCATACTTATGTGGATAGTATTGAGCCTATTCGTCAGGCTTTAAAATCGCATCCGGTTAAAAGATTAATTGTGGTGTCATCTACGCGGGTATATGGTGAAAATTCTGGTGAAACAATTGATGACCATAGTGAGATTCACCCAAACGATGCCCAAGGGCATATCTTGCACAATATGGAATTGCTATGGCAAAAGTATTTTCCGTCACAGTGCGTGATTGTGCGTCCTACAGGGATTTATGGGGCTTCTATTGATCGCCTAAAACGAATGGCTGAGCACACGCAAACCTATCCAAATATTCACTATAGTAACCGTATTCATATTGATGATTTGGCAAGGTTTTTGGCATTTTTAGCTGATTTTGAAAAACCCCATAAAAGTTATCTTGTTGCTAATAATGCACCTGTACCTTTGCATGAAGTCTTACTGTGGTTTCAAAGTCAGTTAGATTTACCGCTACTTACCTTAGATTCAGCTCATGTGTCAGGCAAAAAAATTTATGCGAAACATTTGTTTGAGACGGGTTTTCAACTTGAGCATCCAATTTGCTTTAATGACTATTTATTATGTTTAAATGCTCATGGTACAAATTAAAATTTAGACTAAACTTTAAATAACAACAGAAATACCTGATGAGGCAGTTAAATTGCCGATAAAGATAAAAAGGTTAAAAGTGAAAAAATTTTGTTTAGCTCTCTTTTTGAGTGTAACGTCAGTTACGAGTTGGGCTGGGGATCAGGTGTGGTGTGCATATGATCCAGCGGGTACCCAAGGGGATATTACGCGCCGACTAAATGACATTCGTCTATATGCTCAGCAATATCAAGTCAAATTTAAAGTCGTTAGTTATCAAAAAGAGCAGCAAGCCATTCAAGCCTTTGATGAGGGTAAATGCTCATGCTTAGCAGCCAGTAACTTTAATACTTATCAGTATAATCATTTTATGGGTAGTACCTCAGGTATTGGTCTTATACCCAATAACCGGACTGCACGAAATCTATTGCAGCTTTTAAATCATCCTACAATTGAGAAAAGATTAATTAATAAAGACTATGAAGCAGTCGGTATGATTCCGGTTGGAACTGCAAATATGGTCATGAAAACCAAAAAAATATCAAAAGTGGCACAGCTTAGAGGTCAACGAATTGGAGTTCTGGCCAATAATCCGCCACAACAAGCTTTGGTGAGAAGTGTAGGTGCGCAGCCAGTATATGTTGATTTATCGAATGCGATTGCGCAGTTTCGACAAAATAAAATCGATATTATGCCAGCGCCTGTTTATGGTCTTTTGCCTTATAACCTACAGAAAGATTTTGGGCCAGATACTCAGGTGATTAATTTTCCTTTGGCGTATTTCGGGGTAAATATAATTATTAAACCACAAGCTTATCCAGCCAAT
This sequence comes from Acinetobacter sp. AOR12_HL, assembly GCF_027855275.1. Taxonomy (NCBI): domain Bacteria; kingdom Pseudomonadati; phylum Pseudomonadota; class Gammaproteobacteria; order Moraxellales; family Moraxellaceae; genus Acinetobacter; species Acinetobacter sp. AOR12_HL. The sequence goes on from NZ_JAKTIJ010000022.1 coordinate 193,797, forward strand.
TTTGGGCGAAAAATTCGGGCTTGGTTTGTCCAAAATAGCCAATTATTAACGAATCGAGCTATACAATGGGAAAATCATTTACCAGCCTATTATTGGGTTGATGTTTCTTTTTACGAAAAGCAGAGCTATGACATTATGGTGGCAAAAATACGCAATCAATATGTTCGCTCCGGTTATTACGATGCCTATTTTGTGGAGCTAATGAAACGCTTACGTTGTATTGATGATCCGCGTTACTTTGAATGTCCAATGAGTAGATAAAATAAAAGGCAACTTAAGTTGCCTTTTATTTTGCATGAAGATTCTAAGCTTTTTTACGTTTTAAACGGCGTTTAGCTTGCTGAGAAGCCATTGCTTCAAGAGCTTCTTTTAACTCTTCATCAGTAAAGGTCGTGATGTGTTGCAACATTTGTAATGTCACTTCATCAAGCACCAACTGTGCGCCTGCTGCCATTTGACGGAAATTATCATCAAACTCGATTTGGCCTTGGTCATTCGTTCGAATGTAGTTTTGTTGAGTTAAAACTTTGATAAAGCTTTGGAACAATGCTTTGTCAAAGAATTCAGGAGAGTTAAATTCATAAAGGACTGATAAACGTTGTCCTAATAAATGACTTAATTCTTCAACTTGTTTTGCTGAAATATTGCCTGAACCACGCTGAGTGATTAAAGCTAAAGTCATGTAATAACGTTCAAGGCTTTGTTTAACAGGTGTTGCTAATACAACAAGCTGATTATGCTCTTCAGTATTTGGTGCAGAGCTAATTAAATTACCTTCGTCATCTTGTTGAATAAGATTTGATTGAACCAATGCATCTGCATATTGCTCAATCTGTTCTTTAAGTTCGCTACTTCTCCATTTAAGGAATAGTTCGGCTTTTAAGAATGGATAAAGTGTATAGATAACATTGCTTAAATCAGCACGGCTAATTTTCCCGTTATGTTCAACAAGAGATGCAATCAATGAAGGTAAAACGAATGCATGCAAAATGTTATTGCGGAAATAGGTGAGGAGAACCGCTTGGTTATCTTCAATCGCAATAATGTCACCAAGGGCATGCTGTACGCGCTTAATCAATTTAAGCTTTAAGCCATAAGCAATAATTTCCTTACCAGATAGCGGCGTCACTTCTGTGCGCTGATCGTAAGGGAAATTTGATGCTAAATTGCGGTAAGCTTCAAGCTGCTTAATACAGATTTCTTCATCAAGCGTATGCTTTGGTGTTGCAAGCAAAATAATTGAGAGTAAAGAAACCGGATTAATCACTACCGCACGGTTAATATTTTCTAAAATCGCATTTGCAGAACTGTTTACTGCCTCTGAAACAGCAGGTGGCACTGGGTCATCGTTCTTTTCAATATAAACGTTCTCAGCATTATGCTGTTTAAGCAAGTCATCTAGAAAAACAGGTTCACCAAAGTTAACGTGTACTTTACCGAAAATACGTTCAATTTTTCGGAGTGTTTTTAAAATACCAAAAATAGACTCGGCTTCTTTTGGCTTACCTTGCATTTCGCCTACATAGGTTGAACCTTCCATAAGACGCTCATAACCAATGTAAGTTGGCACAAATACAATCGGCTTGGCACGGCCACGTAAATGACTATGGACTGTCATTGCGAGCATGCCGGTTTTCGGTGGTAATAAGCGGCCTGTGCGCGAACGTCCACCTTCAATAAAGTATTCAAGTGGTGTGTTGCGAGAAAGAATACTATATAAATATTCTTTAAATACAGAAGTATAGAGACCATTACCACGGAAAGAGCGGCGAATAAAGAAGGCACCGCCACCACGTAAAAGCTGACCAACGAAAGGTAAGTTTAGGTTGTCGCCCGCAGCAATATACGGAACCATCAAGCCACGTTTATAAATCACATAAGACAGTAGTAAGTAGTCAATGTGGCTACGGTGACATGGTGTGTAAACAATTTCATAGTCTTTTGCAAGCTCTCGGACAGTACTGAAGTTATGAACTTCTACGCCGTCATAAAGCTGAGTCCATAGACGTGTTAACGCCAAATCTGCAAAACGTACTGCTGAGTGAGAATAATCAGATACGATTTCATTCACATAACCAATCGCACGACGCTCTGCTTCAAGCATGCTGATTTTACCGCGAATACTTTCGCGTCGAATGGCTTCTTGAACATCACGAGACTTTAATACCGACTGCATGACATTGCGGCGGTCTGATAAGTCTGGACCTAAAACAACTTCACGTTGGCGATCAAGGTAGTCATTTAAAGTGCTAACAATATAAGTTGCTGGCGAAAGGTTTGGATAATGCTTCTGAGCATATTCAACGAGGTCACGTAAAGACTGTGGTTCATGGAATTCCAAATAAGATTGGCGACCATGCAAACCAATATTTACAAGCTGTTTAACTGTACTTGGTGTTGCCCATGTATCTGAGAATAACAACTTAAACCAAGAGTCTTCTTTATCTGGAGAACGGCCCCATAAAACGGTTACCGGAACCAGTTCTATGTCGAGTTCAGGATTTGCTTGTAAAACTTCGATCAGTTTAATTAAACGTGGCGGAAAAGCATGAGGAGGGGGATTCAGTAGGTTATTTTCATCATTGTGTTGTAAAAATAAAACTGAAGCTTTTTCCTGATGAGTACCGATGACTAATGGATCTAGCGCTGGTTTTAAATTTAAGCGACGAGTTTCTCCATCCACCACTAAAGCATTACTGCGAGAATGATTTTGCAAGACATAGCACACTACTTTTTGGCGCTCGGTCTTCGCTTCTGTTTCTGTTGTTGCTGATACTGGTTCAGTAGGAACTTCCCCAAGAACATGTGGTGTTACCACGAGGTCAAGTAGTTTACTCGAAAGCCGACGATACATTTGACCAAACCCACTCTTGGACATAAGAACTCCTACTTCTTAAAGACAAATCCCGGCACCAAAGGCAGAGGGTAAATATTTTGCGGTATTTATTAAAAAAAACAATATGCTATTTTCTGATAAATTATAATTCTTTTGGCATTTTTTATCGTTAAAAATCGTATTTTTAGCTGTTTTAAAGGCAATGTTTGTCAGAAGTTGACTGATTGTTCCATGTACAAATAGTTTTTTATGGCACAATAGATTCTACACATCTGTCCTTTAATACCAATTTTACCTGCAATATGAAGGTATCTCTCATGAATGCGTTAACCCAAGAACTGGTTGAGCTGCTCACTTTAGAAAAGCTTGAAGAAAATATTTACCGTGGAATTAGCCGTAATTTGGTCGGTAAACGTGTTTTTGGAGGTCAGGTTCTCGGTCAAGCATTACGTGCTGCTTCTTACACAGCTGATCGTCCTGCGCATTCTCTGCATGCCTACTTTTTATATGGTGGTGATATTAATGCTCCAATCATCTATGAAGTAGACCGTTTGCGTGATGGCAAAAGCTTTGTCAGCCGTCAAGTTCGGGCAATTCAGCATGGACGAGTTATTTTCTCGGCAATGGTGTCTTTTGCTAACCCTGAAGAAGGCTTGAACTATCAGCATCCAGAACCAGATTACCCAGCTCCTGAAGCGCTAAAATCGGAAAGTGAGTTGAAAGAAGGTATCCTGAATTTTGTACCGGAAAATGTTCGTGCAAGTTTTATGCGTGAGCGTCATGTTGAAATCCGTCCGATTGATCCAGTCAATCCATTTCAACCACAACCGGAAGCGCCTTTTAATGCGCACTATATCCGTACCCATGACCGTATTCCAAAACAGCTGGATGACATTTCATTGCATCAAGCAATTGTAGCGTTTTACTCAGACTTTACTTTGATGACAACAGCTTTAAGACCACATGGCTTAAGTTATATTTCTCCAAGTTTGCAATGTGCCAGTATTGATCATGCGATTTATTTCCATCGCCCACTTCGTGCTGATGAATGGATGCTCTATGACATGGAAGCTACAGTTAGTGCGGCTTCTCGCGGTTTAAACTTTGGCCGTATGTGGCAAAATGGCCAACTCGTATGTAGTACGGTGCAAGAGGGTTTGATGCGTTTACGGGAAATTGAAACTCAATAAATAACAATGAGCCATCTGAAAAGATGGCTTTTTTATTTTTAATTGAAACGATGTGACAAAAAATTGCTCGAATGAAAAGCAAGCTCATGTCATATTTACAAAAGGATTGCCTACTGAAAAAAATAATGTTGATATGAACTTAAATACACAAATTCTGATTGCTGCCATTTTAGGTTTAGCCTTTGGCTTCCTACTTACCATGTATCCGGACACTGCTTTTGTAAAGCACAGTTTATATGGATTAGGCATATTAAGTAGTGTTTTTATTGGGCTACTTAAAATGTTGTTGGTGCCATTAATTTTTAGCTCCATTGTGGTTGGAGTTTCAAATTTGCAGGCAGGTGGACAATTAGGCCCAGTTTGGAAAATCACATTCTTGTGTTGTATCACCACCACCACTTTGGCCTTAATTTTAGGTATTAGCTGTGCTCATTTGTTTGAGGTCGGGCGAGGTGTAGATATTTCAATTTTTCAGGCATCTATGCAAAGCTATCAAACACCAGATAGTTTAAACCCGGCAACTTTCTTCACTAATTTTATTCAAAATACTTTAATTAACCCATTTAAAGCTTTTAGTGACGGGAATGTTTTAGCTGTCGTCGTGTTTGCTCTATTTGTGGGTGTTGCTTTAGTTCATGGTGGCGAACGTTTTAAAAGTATTCGGGTATTGAGTCATCAGTTTTTTGAAATGATGATGATGTTAGTAGGTTGGGTAATGAAATTGGCGCCGTTAGGTATTTTTGCCTTACTCGCTAAATTAATGGCTACCGAAGACATTTCAGTATTAAGCCGATTGGCGGAGTTTGCTGCAGTGGTAACAGGTACTACTATTTTTCATGGCGCTGTTGTTTTACCGCTACTGCTTTGGATTTTTGGTCGTATGAGTCCTTGGACTTTCTTCAAAGGCACACGTACAGCTTTAATTACCGCATTCGCAACGAGCTCTAGCTCTGCCACTATGCCGCTGAGTATGAAATGCGCACAGGAAAACTTGGGTGTCCGTCCTCAAACTGCGGGTTTTGTGATTCCATTGGGTACACAGCTCAACATGGATGGTACAGCTTTATATGAAGCTGCTGCCGCGCTCTTTGTGGCAAATCTAGTTGGACTAGACTTAAACCTGACACAACAAATTGTAGTGTGCCTAACCGCAATGATCGCATCACTTGGAGCACCAGGAATTCCAAGTGCGGGTATGGTTACCATGATTATGGTATTACAGTCTGTGGGTTTACCTGCCGAAGCAATTGCGATTTTACTTCCAATCGATCGTTTACTCGATACGGTAAGAACGGTTGTAAATGTGCAGGGAGATATGATGATTAGTGTGGTAGTAGATCGATATACCAAAGATAAAGATATTAGTATCTAATCTCTAAATAAAAAAGCAGGATTTATATCCTGCTTTTTTATTTTAAGCTGCTTGTAATTCAGCTCTTTTGGCTGCTGGCGACTGCGATAAATAACTTACCGCATCTTCAGTGCTACCTTCTTTAACTGGATCATACCACGGCATGAGATAGTCAATTTGCTGAGCAATAAGCCAGATTGGGTTTGGTAAAACCTGATTATCTTTTCGGCTAATTTTATACCATTCTAGAGCAACCCAAGCTGGGAAAAATCTTGATTTGGCAGCATCAGCAAAACGTGGATCTTGCTTCATAATATGTGCAGCGCCGTCTACCCATAGTCCTAACACAAGCACAATCACTGCAAGACTTAAATAATAGCGCGGGATATAACCGCCTCCTAAATGGCGATATAAATCGAAAGCAACCGTGCGGTGTTCAATTTCTTCTGAACCATGCCATTTTACCAAGTCTACCATTTCTGGATCTGCGCCTAACTCTTCCCAACGTTTGTTATAAAGCGCATATTTACCTAGGACACATGTCATGTGTTCAACTGTCGCGATAACACCTAAACGGAATAAATCCCATTGCTTTTGCAAGAATTGCGGAACTTCTTTGTCAAAAGGCTTATCTGCCAAAGCAGTGGTAAATAGATAATTCATAATGTCCAGATTTCTCTGGATATCAATATTGCGTGCACTTAAATATTCTTTATTGGCAGAAGTATGTGCGTTTGCATGCATTGCTTCTTGGCGAATAAATGCTTGTACATCCTGTTTAAGTTTTTCATCAGTAATACGAGGTAAAACCTTGTTATAGAGCCGGCAAAACCAGAACTCTCCAGCAGGCAAGATATTGTTAATTTCATTAATAAAATAACTTGCAAACGGTTGGTTTGGAATCCAGTCTACAGGGGTATCTTTCCAGTCAAATTTTACCTTGCGTGGAAGAATTTTATAATCAATAGAAGAACCTAAAGCCTTATTCTTCAAAAAAGATAGCAATTTCATCATTTAGTCCTGATTTTTAACTCGATGAAGTTATGATGAGTATAAAAAAAGCCCCTACATTTGTGTTTAGCAATAGGGGCCAATTGAATATAAATTTAATGAAGAAATTGTATCTGTTTTGACGATTTACTCTTCTGCATCCTCATTGCTTGCTTCTGGGATCGCATCAACGTCAAATTCTGGCTGTTGTTCAAGCGTAAAATGTAGACGTCCAGCCATCACACTTGCTAGCTCTTCTAAACCTAGTTTGTTTAATGAAGAAAAAAGCTGAATCGAGAAATCAAGCTTCATTTTTTTCAGTTGTTGTTTAACTTCAAGCAATACTTTGTTCGCTGGGCCGCGGTTCAGTTTGTCTGCTTTGGTTAAAAGAATATGAACAAATAAATGGCGTGAATAAGCCCACTCTAGCATCATCATGTCAAAGTGCTGTAAAGGGTGGCGAATATCCATAAGTAAAACCAAACCTTGTAAGCTTTTACGATGAATTAGATAGTTTTCTAATTCTTTTTGCCATACACGTTTCATTTCTTCTGGTACGGCTGCATAACCATAACCAGGAAGGTCAACTAAGCGTTGATCTGGATTACCTAGGCTGAAAAAGTTAATCATTTGCGTGCGCCCAGGTTTTTTGGAGGCACGTGCAAGCTGTTTCTGGTTTGTTAAAGCATTAATTGCGCTAGATTTTCCTGCATTTGAACGTCCGGCAAACGCAATCTCGTAGCCGCTATCTTCAACACATAGTGCCAATTTAGGAGCACTCATTAAAAATTCAGCTTGGCATAACCAGTTTAGAGATTGCACAGCATAGGCTGTAATCGCTGGATCCGGTTTCTTTTCATAACTGATCTTTTGCTTGGGTGCGAGTCTGGCTTTGGTGTCTTTCGATTTTTCACTACGACGCATAAAAAATAACTTTTTAAATGAGAGGGCTCGCGCCTAGTATAAAGGAGCTTGGTTATTCTTGCTAATTTTCAGTAAGCTTGCTTAAAAAGATAAATAGAATAACGGGTACTAGATTTGCAAAAAGGCGATAGGGGAGTGATCTGAAGCGGATTTTGGCTGTTGTAAAACTTCACCTAACGTATATTGATCTAAACTTTGATAAAAGCTTTCCAAAGCTTGATCAAGAATACCTTTCAAACCGCAATGGGAGCGTAAAACACAAGGTGGTGTATTGCATTCAACAATTTGGTGGTCACCTTGTAAAATTCGGACAATTGTTCCAAGTTTTAAATCTAAAGCTTTTGGATTTAATCGAATTCCACCACCTTTGCCGCGAATGGTAATAATCCACTCTTGTTTACCCATAAAATGGACAACCTTCACAAGATGATTTTGCGAAACATATAAATCTTGAGCGATTTCTGCAATCGTGTACGGCGCATCACTTGGACGAGCGACATACATTAATATTCGCAAAGCATAATCGGTAAATTTATTAAGTTGCATGATCACCAAAAACTAAAGGTTAAGAGGTTGATCATCTTAGCCTGAAAGTCTAAAGAATAAAACTTTCAGGCCAGAGCTTTTTAAGTTACAGCGTTAAAGGAGCTGAAACTTGTACTTGATCACCAACTCTATAATGCTCAAGCAAAATGTTTGAAACAGAGAACTCTGTATGGTCTTCTTCTGGTTGAACATCAAAATGATAAGTATTGTCCTCTTGAGCCTCTGTGAACTTAAACGCTTTTGGTTGTTCAAGCTGTTGGTTAGGTACTTGAACCTTTACAGAAATAAAAGCATTTGCTGGGCTGGTGAGTACATCTTCATGATCAGTTGCCTTTAAAGTAAAGCGTTTGCCAGACTCAAGTGGGTCAATTTGCGTAATTTCAAATGAACGCCAGCCAGCCCATCCACCTTTCAAGCTTTCAAGTTGTTCATATTTTTGTTTTTCAACACCAATTAAGATATCTGCCAACTGTAAATAAGCTTGTTTCCACGCTTCAATGAGTTCTGATTCAAATGGAACATTTAAAACTTCACTAATTGAATGAAGCAAGTTGTCGCCCACAATTGCATATTGATCTGGTTGAATATCTAAGCTCACGTGTTTAGTGGTAATACGTTCAACCGCTTTGGCAAGCACCGTAGGATTCTCAATATTTTCAGCATACGCGAGTACAGCTGCTGCAAGAGCACGAGGTTGGCGCAGGCTGGTCTGATCATCAAGATTAAAAACATTTTTTAATTCTGGGTTGTTATTCAACATACGCTTATAGAAGTATGTAGTTAGAGTAACACCATGTTCACGCAATACAGGTACAGTAGATTTAACGAGTTCAATTTGTTGTGGAGTCATGGCTAGACCTTAATTATCTGGCTATATAAGATGTATTTAAAATACATCTTTAAAATAATTGTAGCAATAGCTTTTTAATAAAAACCTTAAAAAATTTAAGGGATATAAAATCCCCTAAATTAATATACTGATTTAAAAATAAATTTTATTTTCCAAATAATGAGCCGAGTAGCCCCCGTACTAATTTTTGGCCAGTACTACCACCTAAGCTGCGAGCAGCACTTTTTGCAAAAGTTCCGACAATATCTTGAGTAAGTTTAGCTCTTTCACGCGCCGCACGTTCCTCTTCTTTTTGCTGTTCACGTGCTAGACGCTCTTGTTCTTTGGCTTGTTGTTTCGCTAAGGTTTCCTGTTCTTTCGCTTGCTGTTTTGCGAGTTCTGCATCTTGTTTTTGCTGTTCCCGTTCAGCCACTTTGTTTTGGAGCATTTCATAGGCACTATCACGATCTACAGCTTGTTCATAAACCCCGGCAATAATACTTTGCGAAATTAAGGTCTGACGCTCTTCTGGAGTGATAGGCGTAAATGAAGAGTAAGGAGGCATAACCCAACCACGTTCTACAATTTGAGGTGTACCTTGTTCATCTAGACAACTAATCAGTGCTTCACCTACACCGAGCTCGGTAATTGCTTCATCTACTTTAAAATCGGGATTAGAGCGGAATGTGTCTGCTGCTGTTTTTACTGCTTTTTGATCTTTAGGAGTAAAGGCACGTAAAGCATGTTGTACACGGTTGCCGAGTTGCCCTAAAACACTTTCTGGTAAGTCGAGCGGGTTTTGGGTAATAAAATAAATTCCCACACCTTTAGAACGAATTAAACGTACAACTTGTTCAATTTTTTCTTGTAAAGCTTGACTGGCGTTGTCGAATAACAGGTGAGCTTCATCAAAGAAAAACACGAGTTTAGGTTTATCCATATCACCAACTTCTGGAAGCTGTTCAAATAATTCTGAAAGCATCCATAACAGGAAAGTAGCATATAGCTTAGGTGTATTCATGAGCTTGTCAGCCGCAAGAATATTGATATAACCATGCCCATTTGCATCGGTTTGTATAAAGTCCAGAATATTTAAAGCTGGCTCTCCGAAAAACTGTTCTCCACCTTGGTCGGCAAGAGCAAGGAGATTACGTTGAATAGCGCCTAAGCTGGCTGGAGATAAGTTGCCATATTCGGCTTTAAACTCAGCTGCATGTTCACTTACAAAAGTGATCATGGCTTTTAAATCTTTAAAGTCGACCAGAAGTAACCCTTGGTCGTCTGCAATACGGAATACGGCAGATAAAACACCTTCTTGGGTGTCATTTAAGTTGAGTATACGTGCTAATAAAATTGGTCCAATTTCAGAAATAGTGGTTCGAATAGGGTGGCCTTGCTGGCCAAATAAATCCCAGAAAACAACTGGATTGGCTGCAAATGGAACACTGTCGATCTGTAAAAGCTTTAAGCGTTCATTAAATTTATCCGAAGCTTCACCAGCTTTTGCGAGACTTGAAACATCACCTTTTGCGTCGGCAAGAAAGACGGGAACGCCGATTCGAGAAAAACTCTCTGCGAGCACCTTTAGGGTAACTGTTTTACCTGTACCGGTCGCACCTGCAATCAGGCCGTGCCGGTTGGCAAATTGGGAAAGTAAAACAATTTCTTTTGATGTGTCGTTAATATTTTTTGCAATAACAATCGGTGTACCCATATATTTATCCCTTAGTGTGAGCCACTATTGATGTTGTCGTTTTACATTTGTTTCAGAGCATTTTCGATATCTTGAATTAAATCTTGTGGATCTTCTAGCCCTATACAGAAGCGAACCAACAAACCTTGTTGTAAATGTGTATTTTCAAGTTTTCTCATCATTTTTAAATCATAAAGCATGACGAGACTCACCGGTCCTCCCCAACTAAAACCAAGTTTGAATAGTTTAAGAGCATCACAAAAACGGCGTACTGCTGAAATATCATAATCAGATTTGAACACAACACTCACTAAGCCTGCACTTCTACCTGTTGAGCAAATTTCTTGCCAGTATTGATGACCAGGTGAAGCTTTATCGCTTGGATGTAGAACTTGTGCAAACTGAGATTGTTTTTTTAACCATGTCAGTAGGGTTTTAGCATTATTCGATTGTTGCTCATACCTTAATGACATATGCGCAAGACTACGTTGAATTTGGGCGGTATCATCACCAGATACCGAAATCCCTAAAATGGCATGCATTCGGAACAAACGGTGATGTAACTTCTCATCACGAGTTACCACACTTCCCATTAAAATATCGCCACCACCACTTGGATATTTGGTAAGCGCATGAATGGTTAAATCCACTGATAAATGCTCATCGGAAAAATCAAAAGCATTAAAGGCGAGGCCAGCTCCCCAAGTATTATCTAGTGCAGTTAAAACACCATGTGCTTTTGCTTTTTTTACTAGCGCTTTGAGATCTGGAAATTCAAGAGTGACAGAACCTGCTGCTTCTAACCATAGCAACTTGGTTTTATCAGAAGGCTGGAAACTTGAGACATCGATCGGGTTATAAACTTGAACATTAATTCCATATTGATCTTTTAAGTAGTTTAGGTGTTCCAGATTCGGACCATATATGTTGTCTGGCACCCAAACTTCATCACCTGTTGCTAACACAGCAGAATTTACGAGATTAATCGCAGATAACCCGCTTGGAGCAAGTAGGCAGTATAAACCACCCTCAATTTGAGCAATATTGTCGCCTAGTGTAAATGTCGTAGGCGTCCCATGGGTGCCATAACTATAGTCATAAGGATCGGTCCAGTGACGATCAAAAAGGTGCGAAGTCGATTTAAAAATAATAGTTGATGCACGAAATAAGGGAGGTTGCACGGTTTCAATAAATTGAGGTGCTTTTCGTGGTGCATGAATGAGTTGGGTTTGGAAATTGTTATGCTTTTTCATGGGGCGCTATACTTTACATAATGAGATTAGATTAAGAGAAAACTTACTTAACTGCTAGATTTTTGATTATTTCTAAGATGTTTCGTTACTAGTGTAACATTCACTAAAACTTGGCTTTATTTTTGCAAAGATCAAACCAACATTCTAACAACAATAGGTTTAAGCGCATGAAGTCGCATTTACGTGTTCACTATTTTCAACATATTGCTGGCGAAGGTTTTGGAAGCTGCTATTCATTCTTAAAAGCACACCATGCAACGATAACAGCTACAGAGTTTTTTGCACTTCCAGTTGATCTCCCTTTGGAAATAGAAGCATTGCCACACATTGAAGATGTGGATTTGCTACTTATTATGGGGGGAACCATGAGTGTAAATGATGAGGCAAATTATCCATGGTTAAAAATAGAAAAAAGATGGATACGTCGTTATTTGGCGGCGGGAAAGCCTGCGATAGGACTTTGTCTCGGAGGCCAACTTATTGCCAATGCATTAGGAGCCGCCGTTAGTAGAAACCGTTATCAAGAATTGGGATGGTCGACCGTACAAAGGGTGCCGAATTTACCTAAAGAAAGCTTTTTATTACCAGAAAAAATAAATGTAATGCAGTGGCATAGTGAAACTTTTGAGATTCCTAAAGGTGCGATTCATTTAGCAGAGAACTCAGTTTGTCGTAACCAGATGTACCAAATTGGTTCAAATGTTCTTGGTTTTCAATTTCATCCAGAAATGACACCCAAGGTATTAAATCTTCTTTTAGAGAACGAACAAGAGCTTTCTATTTTTAAAGGTGAGTATGTTCAATCTTTAGATGAACTACATCATTGCGACATCCAAAAGTTTGAACAAGGCAATCAACTTTTAAACAGGGCAATAGAGTTCGTGGTCAATCAATAAAAATATAGAGTTGATGAGAAAAAGGATGAATTGAGCAGAAAATAGAAAAAGAGAATTGCATAAGACTTAAACAATCGTTATAATGAGCGACCCTCAAGAAGAGGGCATTTACTGCGAAGAAAGTAGTAAATGTGCATTACAGTCGTGGCATCGATCACGACCTTGGTGATTATCACTGCCTTTGACACTTACCAGATAGGTGAGATGCGTCAAAGGTGATTCTTTATATATTTGGCTTGGAGTTTACTGGTATGTCTAACCAGAGAATTCGTATCCGTCTTAAGTCTTTTGATCATCGTCTGATTGATCAATCTGCTCAAGAGATCGTAGAAACCGCTAAGCGTACCGGCGCACAAGTGTGTGGTCCAATTCCGATGCCTACTCGCATCGAACGCTTCAACGTTCTTACTTCACCGCACGTTAACAAAGATGCGCGTGACCAGTACGAAATCCGCACCTACAAACGTTTGATCGACATCGTTCAACCTACAGATAAAACTGTTGATGCATTGATGAAGTTAGATCTTGCAGCTGGTGTTGATGTTCAGATCGCTTTGGGTTAAGGCTTTCGGTTAATTAACGATTAGTTAATTAGGCCGCTTTTTTAGAGGTTTATGCACATGGCTATTGGTTTAGTCGGTCGCAAATGTGGTATGACTCGCATCTTTACAGATGCTGGTGTTTCTGTACCTGTTACAGTCATCGAAGTCGATCCAAACCGCATTACGCAAATCAAAACACTTGAAACTGATGGTTATCAAGCTGTTCAAGTAACTACTGGTGAACGTCGCGAGTCTCGCGTAACTAACGCTCAAAAAGGTCACTTCGCTAAAGCGGGTGTTGCTGCTGGTCGTTTAGTTAAAGAGTTTCGTGTTACTGAAGCTGAGCTTGAAGGCCGTGAAGTTGGCGGTACTATTGGCGTTGATTTGTTCACAGTTGGTCAAATTGTTGACGTAACTGGTCAATCAAAAGGTAAAGGTTTCCAAGGTGGTGTTAAACGTTGGAATTTCCGTACCCAAGATGCTACTCACGGTAACTCTGTTTCTCACCGTGTTTTAGGTTCTACAGGTCAAAACCAAACTCCTGGACGCGTGTTCAAAGGCAAAAAAATGGCTGGTCACTTAGGTGATGAACGCGTAACAGTACAAGGTCTTGAAATCGTATCTGTTGACACTGAACGTTCAGTTTTGGTTGTTAAGGGTGCAATTCCTGGTGCAACTGGCGGTGACGTTATCGTACGTCCTACCATCAAGGCCTGAGGGGAAATACCGTGAATTTAAAAACTGTTTCCGGCTCTGCTGTTGAATTGTCTGAAGTAGCTTTCGGACGTGAATTTAACGAAGCTCTTGTACACCAAGTTGTTACTGCTTACTTAGCAGGTGGTCGTCAAGGTACTCGTGCTCACAAATCACGTGCAGACGTTTCTGGCGGTGGTAAAAAACCATTCCGTCAAAAAGGTACTGGTCGCGCTCGTGCGGGTTCTATTCGTAGCCCAATCTGGGTTGGTGGTGGTAAAACTTTTGCTGCTCGTCCACAAGATTGGTCTCAAAAAGTAAACCGTAAAATGTATCGCGGTGCAATGCAATGTATCTTAGCTGAACTTGTTCGCCAAGATCGCCTTGTTTTAGTTGAAGAGTTCGCTGTTGCCGCTCCAAAAACTAAAGAATTGCTTGCAAAACTTAACGATTTAAATGCAGCTCGTGCTTTGATCGTTACAGATGCTGTAGATGAGAACTTATATCTTGCAGCGCGCAACCTTCCACACGTTGATGTGGTAGATGCAACTGCAATCGATCCTGTAAGCTTGATCGCGTTTGATAAAGTTGTGATGTCTGTGGCTGCTGCTAAGAAAATTGAGGTAGAACTCGGATGAACAACGAACGTATCTATCAAGTCCTAAAAGGACCAGTCTTCTCAGAAAAGGCACAAGTTTTAGGTGATACTGCTGGTGTTCAAGTATTTAAAGTAGATATCAACGCTACTAAACTTGAAATCAAAAAAGCAGTTGAAAAACTTTTTGGTGTAGAAGTTGTTAAAGTTAACACAACTATTACTAAAGGTAAGACTAAGCGCTTTGGTCGTACATTAGGACGTCGTTCTGATGTTAAAAAAGCATACGTCACCCTGAAAGCCGGCCAAGATGTTGAAATGGCTGACTTGGGCGATACCGCTGAAAGCGCAGCGGAATAAGGACGAAAATTATGCCGATTCAAAAATGTAAGCCAACGTCTCCAGGACGTCGCTTTGTAGAGAAAGTGGTTCATGACCATCTTCACAAAGGCGCGCCTTATGCACCGTTGGTAGAAGCAAAAAAACGTACTGGTGGTCGTAATAACAACGGTCACATTACTACTCGTCACGTTGGTGGTGGTCATAAGCAACATTACCGTATCGTTGACTTCAAACGTAACAAAGATGGCGTACCTGCTGTTGTAGAACGTATTGAATACGATCCAAACCGTACAGCGCATATTGCATTATTGAAATATGCTGACGGTGAGCGTCGTTATATCATTGCGCCTAAAGGCTTACGTGCTGGTGATAAAGTACAATCTGGTAACGATGCTCCAATTCGTCCAGGTAACTGTTTACCACTTCGTAACATGCCAATCGGTTCTACACTTCATAACGTTGAACTTAAAATCGGTAAAGGTGCTCAATTAGCACGTTCTGCTGGTGCTTCTGTTCAATTGTTGGGTCGTGATGGTTCTTACGCAATCATTCGTCTTCGTTCAGGCGAAATGCGTAAAGTACACGTTGAATGCCGCGCTGTAATTGGTGAAGTTTCTAACCAAGAAAACAACCTTCGCTCATTAGGTAAAGCTGGTGCTGCACGCTGGCGTGGTGTTCGTCCTACCGTACGTGGTATGGCGATGAACCCGATTGATCACCCACACGGTGGTGGTGAAGGGCGTAACAAAGGTATTCAACCTGTAAGCCCATGGGGTCAAAAAGCTAAAGGGTACAAGACACGTACCAACAAGCGTACGACTAAGATGATTATTCGCGACCGTCGCGTCAAGTAAAGGAATCTGACTAATGCCTCGTTCTCTGAAAAAAGGCCCATTCGTCGATGCGCACTTGTTCGCTAAGGTTGAAGCGGCTGTTGCTAGTAACTCTCGCAAGCCGATCAAAACTTGGTCTCGTCGTTCGATGATCCTTCCAGACTTTGTTGGTTTAACAATTTCTGTTCACAATGGCCGTAACCACGTTCCAGTAATTGTTACTGAGCATATGGTTGGTCATAAACTCGGTGAATTCGCGCCAACTCGTACCTATCGTGGTCACGGTGTTGACAAGAAGTCTAAACGTTAATAGGTGTCATGATGGAAGTAACTGCTAAATTACGCGGTGCCGCTATCTCGGCACAAAAAGCACGTTTGGTTGCGGACTTAATCCGTGGCAAGTCTGTTGCACATGCTTTAAACATCTTGAACTTCAGCAACAAAAAAGCTGCAGTTTTAGTTAAAAAAGCATTGGAATCTGCAATTGCAAACGCTGAACACAATAACAGTTTAGATGTTGACGACCTTAAAGTTTCTACGATTTACGTTGACGAAGGCATGAGCCTTAAACGTATTATGCCACGTGCTAAAGGCCGTGCAGATCGTATTACTAAGCGTACTTGTCACATCACCGTTAAGGTAGGGGTTTGATATGGGTCAGAAGGTTCATCCAATCGGTATCCGCCTAGGTGTTGTGAAACGTCATAACGCTAACTGGTATGCGAATCCGAAACAATACGCTGAATACTTGCTTAAAGATCTTCAAGTTCGTGAGTTTTTAACTAAAAAACTTAAGAATGCGATGGTTAGCAATATTCTTATCGAACGTCCATCAGGTGCTGCTAAAGTAACAATTAGCACAGCTCGTCCTGGTATCGTAATCGGTAAAAAAGGCGAAGACATTGAAAAATTACAGCGCGAACTTACCAACATCATGGGTGTTCCAGCGCAAGTAAGCATCAACGAAATTGATCGCCCAGACTTGGACGCGCGTTTAGTTGCTGAAGCAATCGCTTCTCAATTAGAAAAACGTGTAATGTTCCGTCGTGCTATGAAGCGTGCGGTTCAAAACACTATGCGTGCTGGTGCTAAAGGTATCAAAGTTGAAGTTTCTGGCCGTTTAGGTGGTGCAGAGATCGCTCGTACAGAATGGTATCGTGAAGGTCGTGTACCTTTGCACACTCTTCGTGCGGACATCGACTATGCAACTATGCGTGCTGAAACTACTTACGGTACGATTGGTGTTAAAGTTTGGATTTTCCGTGGTGAGATTTTAGGTGGCATGAAACAAGTCATGAACCCTGCTCCTGCTGAAGAACGTCCAGCTAAACGCGGTCGTGGTCGTGGTGAAGGTCAAGAGCGTCGTGGTCGTCGCGGTGACCGTGCTGCTGACAAGGGAGAATAATCCATGTTGCAACCTAAACGTACCAAATTCCGTAAAGTGCACAAAGGCCGTAACACTGGTCTAGCACATCGTGGTAGTACAGTATCATTTGGTTCGATTGCAATTAAAGCAACTGAGCGTGGTCGTATGACTGCACGTCAGATTGAAGCTGCACGTCGTACCATTAGCCGTCGTATTAAACGTGGTGGTAAAATCTTCATTCGCGTATTCCCGGACAAACCAATTACCGAAAAACCATTAGAAGTTCGTATGGGTAACGGTAAAGGTAACGTGGAATATTGGGTTTGTGAGATCAAACCAGGTAAGATCCTGTACGAAATTGAAGGTGTGAACGAAGACTTGGCACGTGAAGCTTTTGCTTTAGCTGCTGCTAAACTTCCGTTTAAAACCACTATCGTGACTCGGACGGTAATGTAATGAAAACTAAAGATCTACGTGAAAAATCGGTAGAAGAGTTGAAAGCTTTGCTTGATGAGCAACAGCTTAACCAATTCCGTCTTCGTATGGCGAAAGCAACTGGTCAGTTGGGTAAATCGCACGAAGTGCAAGTTGCTCGTAAGACAATTGCTCGTATTAAGACACTCCTTACCGAAAAACAGGGGAACGGACAATGAGTGAAAAAACAGTCCGCACGTTAACCGGCAAAGTAGTAAGCGACAAAATGGACAAATCTATTGTTGTCCTTATCGAACGCCGCGTTCAACACCCGTTGTATGGCAAATCAATTCGCCGTTCAACTAAGTTACACGCTCATGATGAGAACAACGTTGCTAAAATTGGCGATGTTGTAACCATTAAAGAAAGCCGCCCAATTTCTAAAACTAAAGCTTGGACTTTAGTGGAAGTAGTTGAAGCAGCTGCTGAGTAATTCGACGTTCTTGTTGCATCATCGGTCAATTTCGAGTACTCTTTGAGCCTTTCGAAATTGTGACCGGTGATGCTCGGTTTTGGAGTAGGGCAATGATTCAAACCGAAACTATGCTCGACGTAGCAGACAACAGTGGTGCTCGCCGCGTACAATGTATTAAAGTACTTGGTGGTTCACATCGTCGTTATGCTTCTGTTGGCGACATTATTAAAGTTACTGTAAAAGAAGCTATTCCACGCGCACGTGTTAAAAAAGGTGACGTGATGAATGCAGTTGTAGTTCGTACTAAGTTCGGCATTCGTCGTCCAGATGGTTCTGTGATCCGTTTTGATGATAACGCTGCAGTTATTTTGAACAACAACAAAGCTCCGATTGCGACTCGTATCTTCGGACCAGTGACTCGTGAACTTCGTACTGAACAGTTCATGAAAATCATTTCATTGGCTCCTGAAGTTCTATAAGAGGCAATCATGGCTAAGATTAAAAAAGGCGATCAGGTTATCGTGATCGCAGGTAAAGAAAAAGGCAAACAGGGTACTGTTTTGTCTGTTTCTGAAGACCGCGTTAAGGTTGAAGGCCTTAACTTAGTGAAGAAGCATCAAAAGCCGAATCGTGTAACTGGCGCTGAAGGCGGTATCGTTACTCAAGAAGCTTCGCTTCATATCTCAAACGTGGCAATTTTAAATGCTACAACCCAGAAGGCTGACCGTGTTGGTTACCAAGTGATTGATGGCGTGAAAACTCGCGTTTACAAATCAACTGGTGAATCAGTGGCGGTAGCGAAGTAATAGGTTGAAAAGGCAATGGCCAGACTTAAAGCACGTTACAACGACGAACTTAAAGCGAAGTTACAAGAAGAACTTAGCATTAAGAATGTGATGGAAATTCCTCGCATCACAAAAATCACTCTTAACATGGGTGTAGGCGCAGCAGCTACTGATAAGAAATTATTAGACGGCGCTGTAGCTGACATGCAATTAATTGCTGGTCAAAAACCAGTAGTTACTCTTGCACGTAAATCTATCGCTGGTTTCAAAATCCGTGATGGTTGGCCAATTGGTTGTAAAGTTACTTTACGTGGCGACCAAATGTACGAATTCTTGGACCGTTTGATCTCTATCGCAATCCCTCGTATCCGTGACTTCCGTGGTTTCTCAGCGAAATCTTTCGACGGTCGTGGTAACTACTCAATGGGTTTGAAAGAGCAAATCGTTTTCCCTGAAATCGATTTCGACAAGATTGATCGTATTCGTGGTATGGATATTACTATTACTACGACTGCTCGCACCGATGACGAAGGCCGTGCGCTTATGCGTGCATTCGGCTTCCCGTTCAAATAAGAGGTCGATATGGCTAAGAAAGGTATGATTAATCGCGAATTGAAACGCGAAAAAACTGTTGCTAAATACGCTGCAAAACGTGCTGAATTAAAAGCTACTATTGCAAATGTAAATGCGAGCGACGAAGAACGTTTCGAAGCGATGTTAAAGTTACAAGCATTGCCACGTAATGCATCTCCGGTACGTCTTCGTAACCGTTGTGGTTTAACTGGTCGTCCTCATGGTTACTTCCGTAAGTTCGGTTTAAGCCGTAACAAATTACGTGACACAGTAATGCAAGGTGATGTACCAGGCGTTGTTAAGGCAAGCTGGTAAGGAGCGACTAAATGAGTATGCAAGATACCGTTGCCGACATGCTAACACGTGTTCGTAACGCACAAATGGCTAAGAAACAAACTGTTTCTATGCCGTCTTCTAAGTTGAAAGTTGCTATTGCAAATGTACTTCAACAAGAAGGTTATATTTCAAACGTAGAAGTTGCTCAAGAAGAGACAAAATCTACTTTGACTATTACTTTAAAATATTTCGAAGGCAAACCAGTTATCGAAATGGTTAAGCGCGTAAGCCGTCCAGGCCTTCGCCAATACCGTGGCAAAGATAAACTTCCAAGCGTTAAGCAAGGTTTAGGTATTGCAATTGTTTCTACAAGCAAAGGCATCATGACTGATCGCGCTGCACGTGCTGCGGGCATCGGTGGTGAAGTTATTGCTTTTGTTTCTTAATAGGTGATTCCTCATGTCTCGTGTGGCTAAAGCCCCAGTAACTGTACCAAATGGTGTAACAGTTACTCAGAACGGCCGGCAGGTCGAAGTGAAAGGCAGCAAAGGTACATTGTCTTTCAACCTGCATGCGCTGGTCGAGCTAAAACAGGAAGAAGGTAAACTTCAACTTGCTCCAGCTAAAGAATCGAAAGATGCTTGGATGCAAGCTGGTACTGCTCGCGCTGTATTGAACAACCTTGTTAAAGGTGTTAGCGAAGGCTTCGAACGTAAGTTGCAGCTAGTTGGTGTTGGTTATAAAGCTGCGGTTAAAGGTACAGTTGTAAACCTTAACCTTGGTTACTCACACCCAATTGACTACGCTTTACCAGAAGGTGTAACAGCGGAAACTCCAACTGCTACTGAAATCATTTTGAAATCAGCAAACAAGCAGTTGTTAGGTCAAGTAGCGGCAGAAATCCGTGCATACCGTTCTCCTGAACCATATAAAGGTAAAGGTGTTCGTTATTCGGATGAAGTCATTCTTCGTAAAGAAGCTAAGAAGAAATAAGGCGCGAGGTTCTTATGAACGAAAAGAAACAATCCCGTTTGCGTCGTGCGAAAAGCACACGCTTGCACATCCGTGCATTGGGTGCGACTCGTTTGTGTGTAAACCGCACTCCGCGTCACATCTATGCTCAAGTTATTTCAGCAGATGGTGGCAAAGTTTTAGCGCAAGCTTCAACTTTAGATGCATCTTTACGTAGTGGTACTACTGGTAATATTGAAGCTGCGACGAAAGTTGGTGCTTTAATCGCAGAACGTGCTAAAGCAGCTGGCGTTACTAAAGTTGCATTTGACCGTTCTGGTTTTAAATATCATGGTCGTATCAAAGCCTTGGCTGATGCTGCTCGTGAAGGCGGCTTGGAGTTCTAATCATGGCAAAAGTTGAACAAAACGAAGGTCTCGTTGAAAAGCTGGTTGCCGTTGATCGTGTAGCCAAGGTTGTTAAGGGTGGTCGTATCTTCTCTTTCACAGCATTAACTGTTGTGGGCGATGGTAATGGTCGCGTAGGTTTTGGTCGTGGTAAAGCTCGTGAAGTTCCAGCTGCTATTTCTAAAGCACTTGAAGCTGCACGTCGTAACATGATCACTGTAGACCTTGCTGGTACTACTTTACAACACCCTGTGAATGCTCGTCATGGTGCAAGCCGTGTATACATGCAACCTGCTTCAGAAGGTACTGGCGTAATCGCTGGTGGTGCAATGCGTGCCGTTCTTGAAGCTGCAGGTGTACATAACGTACTTGCTAAATGTTATGGTTCTACTAACGCTGCTAACGTAGTAAACGCAACTTTTAAAGGTTTGCGTGATATGACTTCTCCTGAGAAAGTCGCTGCGAAACGTGGTAAATCAGTAGAAGAAATTCAAGGGTAATCAATCATGAAAACGATTAAAGTTACCCAGACTAAATCTTCTTCACATCGCTTGAAAAATCACAAGCTTTGCTTACAAGGTTTAGGTCTGCGTCGTATTGGTCATACTGTAGAAGTGCAAGATACGCCTTCTAACCGTGGTATGATCAACAAAGTCTACTATATGGTTAGTGTAGAGGAATAAGCCATGACTCTGCGTTTAAATGAGCTTGCACCTGCAGAAGGTGCAAAACGTGAACACCGTCGTTTAGGCCGTGGTATCGGTTCTGGCGTTGGTAAGACTGGTGGTCGTGGTATCAAAGGTCAAAAATCACGTAAAAGTGGTGGCGTTCGTCCAGGTTTCGAAGGCGGTCAAACAGCGATTTATCGTCGTTTACCTAAATTCGGTTTCACTAGCCAAATCGCTTTAAAAACTGCTGAAGTACGTTTGTCTGAGTTAAGTAAAGTGGAAGGCGACATCGTTAGCCTTGAAACTTTAAAAGCTGCGAATGTTGTTCGTCGCGATCAAATTCGCGCTCGTATCGTGCTTTCTGGTGAAATCACTCGTGCATTCACTGTTCAAGGTGTTGCATTGACTAAAGGCGCTAAAGCTGCAATTGAAGCAGCTGGCGGCAAAGTCGAGGAGTAATCTCGAGTGTCTATGTCTCCTAGTTCTTCAGGTCATGTCAACATGATGAAAGGTCAGCCATTTCACGTGAAATATCGTGAAATTATTCGCCGGATGAGTTTTCTAATCGGTGCATTGCTGGTCTTTCGACTAGGAGCGCATATTCCAGTACCAGGCATTAATAATGCTGCGTTAGAAAATTTATTTCATGCAAACCAAGGAACTATTCTTGGGCTATTCAATATGTTTTCTGGCGGTGCTTTAGAGCGAATGTCGATTCTTGCTTTGGGAATCATGCCTTATATTTCTGCATCAATTATTGTGCAGTTAATGTCTACAGTGATTCCTTCTCTCGAAGCCTTGAAAAAGGAAGGGGAGCAAGGTAAACGTAAAATTAATCAATATACGCGTCAGGGTACATTATTACTTGCAGTGGTTCAGGCAGTGGGTATGTGTGCAGGTCTTATTGGACAGGGTATTACTCTATCTAGTGGTCTTGCTTTTTATATACCTGCAGTTACATCACTTGTCGCAGGAACTATGTTCTTAATGTGGCTAGGTGAACAGATCACTGAAAGAGGTATCGGTAATGGTATCTCAATGATTATTTTTGCAGGTATTGTTGCTGGTTTGCCTAAATTAATTATGCAATCAGTATCATCTGTCGATAATGGTCAAACAAGTTTAATTGGTCTTGTTATCTTTGGTCTTTTGTCTCTTGGTGTATTGGCAGCGATTGTGTTTATTGAAAAAGCACAGCGTCGTATTCCAGTAAACTATGCACAGAAGCAGCAAGGGCGTCGTATATTTACAGCTCAGCAAACACATCTACCGTTGAAAATTAATATGGCTGGTGTGATTCCTGCGATTTTTGCGAGCTCTTTACTCTTGTTCCCAGCTAGTTTGGGTCAATGGGTAGGAAGTGCAGATCCGAATGCTGGTTTAATTAAACGTAGTTTACAAGATTTAGCTTTAGTATTGTCGCCTGGACAGCCTTTGTATTTGGTGCTCTTTGGTGCGTTAATTATCTTTTTCTGTTACTTTTATACGGCTTTAGTATTTAGCCCTAAGGAAGTATCAGAAAATCTAAAACGCAGCGGAGCTTATGTGCCTGGTATTCGCCCAGGTGAGCAAACTGCTCGTTACTTAGATCATATTCTTAATCGTTTGACGTTTATTGGTGCGATTTATATTACAGTCATTTGTTTGATGCCAATGATTCTACAAAGTTCTTTTGGTATTCCATTCTATTTGGGTGGTACCTCATTACTCATTGTAGTCGTTGTTGTTATGGACTTTATGGCTCAGCTACAAGCGCATTTAACTTCTCATCAATATGACAATCAAACATTAATGAGAAAAACGACTGCTCATCCTAAGGGATAAGCGCACTTAGAGGTTTCATCATGAAAGTACAAGCTTCTGTAAAGAAAATTTGTGGTAGCTGTAAAGTTATCCGTCGTAATGGGGTTATTCGCGTGATTTGTAGCGCAGAACCTCGTCATAAGCAGCGTCAAGGTTAATCTAATCAAGACCTGTTGATTTCAGTAGGCGAATTGGGTTAATATCCGCCCCTCAAGATTTTTGTGGGGCGGTTGATTATCTCTACTGCCTTTTTGGAGAAAAGTGAATGGCTCGTATTGCCGGTGTAAACATTCCGGATAACAAGCATGCTGTTATCTCCCTCACTTACATCTTTGGTATCGGTCGCCACACTGCTAAGAACATCTTAGCTGCAGTTGGTATTACTGAGACTACTAAGATCCGTGAGTTGGACGATGCACAGCTTGATGCGATTCGTGCAGAAGTTGCTAAGGTTCCTACCGAAGGTGACTTACGTCGCGAAATTTCCATGAACATTAAACGTTTAATGGATTTAGGTTGCTATCGTGGCCTTCGTCATCGTCGCAGCTTGCCTGTCCGTGGTCAACGCACCAAAACTAACGCACGTACCCGTAAAGGTCCGCGCAAACCGATTAAAAAGTAAGATTTCTGGAAGCTAAAAGATGGCTAAAGATACTCGCACACGCAAGAAGGTCACTCGTACCGTCTCTGAAGGTGTTGCACACATTCACGCGTCTTTTAATAACACCATTGTTACGATTACCGATCGTCAAGGTAATGCATTGGCTTGGGCCACCTCAGGTGGACAAGGCTTCCGTGGTTCACGTAAATCAACTCCGTTTGCTGCTCAGGTAGCTGCTGAAGTTGCTGGTAAAGCAGCTTTAGATTACGGTTTGAAAAACCTTGACGTCCTTGTAAAAGGTCCTGGTCCAGGTCGTGAGTCTGCGGTTCGTGCATTAGGCGCAGTGGGTTATAAGATTAACAGCATTACCGATGTGACTCCAATTCCTCACAACGGTTGCCGTCCACCTAAAAAACGTCGCGTGTAAGGAGAAACATTCATGGCTCGTTATATTGGTCCAAAATGCAAACTCTCTCGCCGCGAAGGGACAGACCTGCAACTTAAATCTGGCGTTAAACCATTTGACGTCAAAACTAAAAAAGCTAACAAAGCACCTGGTCAACATGGTCAGGCTCGCGGTGGTAAGCAATCTGAGTATTCACTACAATTACGTGAAAAACAAAAAGTCCGTCGTATTTACGGTGTGTTAGAGCGTCAATTTAGTAACTACTATAAAGAAGCAGCTCGTGTTAAAGGCGCAACTGGTGAGAACTTGTTGAAATTGCTTGAAAGCCGTCTTGATAACGTTGTTTATCGCATGGGTTTTGGTTCTACACGTGCAGAAGCTCGTCAGTTAGTAAGTCACCGTAGCATTACTTTGAATGGTCGTCGTGTAAACATCGCATCTATTCAAGTTAAAGCTGGTGATGTAATTGCGGTTCACGAAGGTGCTAAGCAACAATTGCGTATTAAAAACGCGATTGAATTGGCTGCTCAACGTGGTATTCCAGCTTGGATCGAAGTTGATCACTCTAAGCTTGAAGGTACGTTTAAAGCTGCACCAGATCGTTCTGATTTACCTGCTGAAATCAACGAAAGCTTGATTGTAGAATTGTATTCTAAATAATCCTTGAGGTAGCAATAATGACGCGTACTGCAAACGAGTTTCTAACTCCGCAAGCGATCAAGGTCGAAGCGGTAAGCGGGACCTCGGCAAAAGTGATTCTGGAACCTTTAGAGCGTGGTTTTGGCCATACTCTAGGTAATGCTTTACGTCGCATTCTATTGTCTTCTTTGCCAGGCGCTGCTGTGGTTGAAGTAGAGATAGAAGGTGTCGAGCACGAGTACAGTACTTTAGAAGGCTTGCAGCAGGACATCGTCGAGCTCTTGCTGAACCTAAAAGGATTGTCTATTAAGCTGTTCGATCAAAATGAAGCTTATTTAACATTAGAAAAACAAGGTCCTGGTGACATTACTGCTGCCGACCTTCGTTTACCTCATAATGTTGAAGTGGTTAACCCAGAACATTTAATTGGTACTTTGAGTGCTACAGGCTCATTAAAAATGCGCTTGAAAGTTTCTCAAGGTCGTGGTTATGAAACATCTGACTCTCGTTTCCCTGAAGGCGAAACACGTCCTGTAGGTCGTTTACAGTTAGATGCTTCTTATAGCCCAATTAAGCGTGTTTCTTACACCGTAGAAAATGCGCGTGTAGAACAACGTACCGATTTAGATAAACTGGTAATCGATCTTGAGACCAACGGTACGGTTGATCCTGAAGAAGCAATCCGCAAAGCGGCAACAATCTTGCAACAACAAATTGCAATTTTTGTTGATCTTCAGAAAGACCAAACTCCTGTTGCTCAAGAACCTCGTGAAGAAGTTGACCCAATCTTGCTTCGCCCAGTAGATGATCTAGAGCTTACTGTTCGTTCTGCTAACTGTTTGAAAGCAGAAAATATTTACTACATTGGTGATCTTGTTCAACGTACTGAAGTTGAGTTGTTAAAAACTCCTAACCTTGGTAAAAAATCGTTAACAGAGATCAAAGATGTTTTGGCATCGAAAGGTTTACAACTCGGTATGCGTCTTGAGAACTGGCCACCAGCTAGTCTTCGTATGGACGACCGTTTTGCCTATCGTAGCCGTTAATTAAGTAGGACTATCACCATGCGTCATCGTAATAGTGGTGTGAAATTAGGCCGTACAAGCAGCCATCGTAAAGCGATGTTCCAAAACTTGGCTAATTCTTTATTTGAACATGAGTTGATCAAAACAACTTTGCCTAAAGCTAAAGAATTACGTCGTGTTGCTGAGCCTTTAATCACTCTAGCAAAAAACGATACTGTAGCAAATCGTCGTTTAGCATTTGCTCGTACTCGTAATGCTGCAACTGTTGGTAAATTATTTACCGTACTCGGCCCTCGTTACAAAGAACGTAACGGCGGTTATCTACGTGTTCTTAAAGCGGGCTTCCGTGCTGGTGATGCAGCACCGATGGCTTACGTTGAGCTTGTAGATCGTGAAGTGAACACTTCAGCTGAATAATTGATATTATTCAAAAAAGACCGGCTTTATGCCGGTCTTTTTTATTTTCCAAAAAACATAAAATTAAAAATTTGTCCCCAAGTGACATAAAAAAACGGATAAACGGTCAAACTTGACATTGTGTATTGTCAAAATTGTGATTTAATAAAGTTATATTCTCAACAATGGGTATAAAAATAAAATGGAAAAGCAAGTTGATGTATTAATCATTGGTGCAGGCATATCAGGAATAGGTGTTGCTGCCCATTTATCTAAAAACTCTCCACAACGTCAGTTTGAAATTTTGGAGCGTCGTGAATCGTTTGGTGGAACTTGGGATCTTTTCCGCTATCCTGGTATCCGTTCTGATTCAGATATGTCTACTTTTGGTTTTAACTTTAAACCATGGCGCAAAGCCAATGTTCTCGCTGATGGTGCCTCTATTAAAGGGTATCTAGGGGAAGTGATTGATGAGTTTAAGTTAAAAGAAAAAATTCATTTTGGCCATCGTGTCCTTTCTGCGAATTATAATTCTGCCTTGAAAAAGTGGCATGTTATTGTCGAGGACAATAAGAAAAAACAGCAGACTTGGGTTGCTAACTTCGTTGTAGGTTGTACTGGTTATTATAATTATGACCAAGGTTACGCGCCGACTTTCCCAAATCAAGAAGCTTTCAAAGGTCAACTCATTCATCCACAACATTGGCCGGAAAATTTGGATTATAAGGGTAAAAAAGTAGTAATTATTGGTAGTGGAGCTACAGCAATTACACTGGTGCCTGCAATGTCAAAAGGTGGAGCAGGTCATGTAACGATGTTGCAACGTTCACCAACTTATATTGCTTCTGTTCCGTCTATTGATTTCATCTATGAAAAAACTCGTAGATTTATGTCTGAAGAAGCAGCCTATAAATTTACGCGTGCTCGTAATATTGGTATGCAACGAGCAATTTATGCATTGTCTCAAAAGCATCCTAAAACAGTTCGTCGTTTACTCTTAAAAGCAATTGAAATGCAACTTAAGGGTAAAGTTGATATGAAACATTTTACACCTTCATATAATCCGTGGGATCAGCGTCTTTGCGTAGTTCCTGATGGTGATTTATTCAAAATTCTTCGTGAAGGTAAGGCGAGTGTTGAGACTGATCAAATTGAAAAATTTACTGAGACTGGTATTCAATTAAAATCAGGCAAGCATCTTGATGCCGAT
Source organism: Acinetobacter sp. AOR12_HL (assembly GCF_027855275.1). Classification (NCBI taxonomy): domain Bacteria; kingdom Pseudomonadati; phylum Pseudomonadota; class Gammaproteobacteria; order Moraxellales; family Moraxellaceae; genus Acinetobacter; species Acinetobacter sp. AOR12_HL. The sequence goes on from NZ_JAKTIJ010000022.1 coordinate 221,305, forward strand.
ATTATCGTATCTGCAACAGGTTTGCAGGTTCAAATCATGGGCGGTGTGCAGGCAACTATTGATGGGGAACCAGTTAAATCATCTGAACACATGCTTTATAACGGCGTGATGCTCAGCGATGTACCAAACATGGCGATGATTATTGGCTATGTAAATGCTTCATGGACATTAAAAGTTGATATTGCAGCAGATTATATCTGCCGTTTATTAAACTACATGGATAAGAATAATTATGATGAAGTCATTCCATCTGGTGATAAGAGTGTGATGGAAGAGGACACAGTCATGGGTAGCTTATCATCTGGTTATATTAGTCGTGCTGCCGACGTGATTCCTAAACAAGGTAAACAAGCACCATGGCAGGTAACCAATAATTATCTTGAAGACCGTAAATCATTAAAAAATGCAAAATTTGATGATGGTGTTCTACGTTTTCATAAGCATTCAGAAGTTACCACACGTAAACCAAAATTAGTGTCTTGATATTTGAAAATAAAAAGGAGGCTATAAGCCTCCTTTTTTATAGTAAAGATTAAAGAGTTCTAGAGATTAATTCTTTCATAATTTCATTGGTGCCTGCATAAATACGGTTTGCTCGGTGATCGATATAAGCGCGGGCAATTGGATATTCCAGCATATAGCCGTAACCGCCATGTAATTGAAGACATTCATCTACAACTTTTGAAAACATATCTGAAATTTTATATTTTGCAGCCGCTGCAGCTTCAACACTCAATTTTTCATCGAGTTGTAATTCCATACAACGATCTAAATAGGTACGGCAGAAATCTATCTCTGTTCTAAGTTCAGCAAGTTTAAAACGAGTATTTTGGAATGCTCCAATTGGTTTGCCGAATGCTTTACGATCTTTTGTATATTGAACAGTATGTGCAAATGCTGCTTCTGCCCCGGCTTGGCAGATAATAGCAACTAGCATACGCTCCCACGCTAATTCTTTCATGAGTATGATAAAGCCCATACCTTCCATACCTAAAAGATTTTCTTTAGGAACACGAACGTTATCAAAGAAGAGTTCACAGGTATCTTGGCCTTTCATACCAATTTTGTTAAGTGGTTTGCCTTTAGTAAAACCAGTACGGTCAGCTTCGACAATAATGAGTGATAAATTGGCAGATCCTTTATCACTATTCCCTGTTTTACAAACGACAATCGCCATATCACATAAATAGCCATTGGTAATAAATATTTTTGAACCATTAATGACATATTCATCGCCATCAAGAACGGCTGTTGTACGAACCGCTTGCAAGTCTGAACCTGTTCCCGGCTCGGTCATGGCAATTGCGGTAACCGTCTCACCAGTAGCCATTTTAGGGAGCCATTTCTGTTTTTGCTCTTCATTACCGAAGTTATTAATATAGTTGGCTACAATGTCGGAATGCAGTGAGAAACCTGTACTTGAGTCCATCGCATAGGCTTGTTCTTCAATAAGAATCATGCTGTATAGGCGATCGACACCTGAACCACCATATTGTTCTGGCATGGTGGTACAGAGTAAACCTAATGCACCAGCTTTATTCCAAAGATCTCGGTCAACATGTTGTTGTTTTTCATATTTTTCAATATTAGGTACAACTTCTTTCTCATAGAATTTACGTACCGTTTCCCGAAAAGCTTCATGTTCTTCATTAAATAAATGGCGAGGTAACATATTTGGAATGGGACGAATAGCACCAGATTGCATTGTATTTCTTCCTTGGTTTGGGCTTGATGTTATGAGCTAAACATAAGGGAAGCGACTAGACCTAACAATGTGATGAATGCTCATTTATGGCGGTGAAGTGATAAGTTTGGTCAATTTGATATTTTTAGCGAACTTTCTCATGTGATCAGGTAAACTAAGCGCACTATCAACGCAGATGGGGAAATAAATGTCTGAAGAAATGACCTTGGAAGAACGTAAAGTAATCTATCGCGCACGTCGTGGTTTAAAGGAAATTGATGTCTATTTTGACCCTTATGTGAAAAATTATTATTTAAAGGCAGACCCGGCAGAAAAAGCGTTGTTTGCTGAGTTGGTAGAACAGGAAGACCCTGATTTACTCGATTGGTTTATGGAAGTATCAGAACCACCACGTACCGAATTACGTGACTTTATCTATAAATTAAAACACTATGTTCATGGTTAATTTATTTTGATCAACCATTTGAATTTTAAGCTGAAATATAGTCGTTTTTCGATTATATTTCAGTTTTTTATTGGCTTAAGCTTAGCAATTCTATTTTATCAATTAATGCCGTTACTATGGTGGTTAGTTGTAATCAGCTTACTATTTATAAGCTTTATTTTCTTTTTAAAGCGTCCGCAGCTTGCAAAAATTGCCTATTTAGATAAAAAACTATGGTCGCTTGCTTATCACTCACAGAACACCATTTCTCGCGTCAAAATTTTAAAAATAATTGATTATCAGATTTTCATAGTGATCTACTTTGAAGGTCATAAAACACTAACTTCTATCATTTGGTTTGATCAAATGTCATTAGCAGAGTGGAAAAAGCTTAAAACTTTAGAAAAACTCTATTAATTGTTAGACAATTCTACATTTGTATATTTATTTAAAAATATTATTAATCAATATCTTATACTTTATTTCTTTTTGGGAAATTGAAATTGTCTAGTTAAAATACAGAAAAAACAGCAAGAAAGTTAATTGTCGGACAATTTCTCAATATGGTTACTATTCTATCGGTTAAAGTACAAACACCAACGTAAAGTGTGTCGGAGGTCTCAAATGGAGATGCCAACATGGTCGTTCTTGGTCATTGCCATAATTATGGCGGTGGTGATAGGAAGAGCAGGAACTTTACTCAGGGAACATCTTAACCGAGTTAATCTTAGCAAAGTTAAGAGACAGAGGATGCAAAGGTCATCGATCAGTCAATAGTCTAATTGGTTAATCGATTAATTTCATCAAGTGTCCAGTTTTTAACTGGGTGCGAATGTAGTAAGGAGGTCTCTCATGGAGATTTCAATGTGGATGTTTCTGTTGATTGCAGTAATTATGGCTGTAGTAGTAGGAAGAGCAGGAACTTTACTTAAGGATTATCTAGAACAACAATAATATAAGCCGTTAAAAGCTTATCCCAGTTAATAAGTAGCATGTGCTGAACCGTCGCAATGCTACTTTTTTTTGCCTAAAATTTTTGTTTCCCTGAAAAACTGTCAATTTTATCTGCTGTGAAGTGTGTCAAAGTATAAGCGCTACAATTAGAGTAATTACTCTTTTATTCAAGATATGCATCTGCTAATGTACATCTGAAAAGGAAAAAACAAATTACATCGAGGACAGGAAGATGTCTAAAGTCCAAAAAATATGCCAAGGTTTGGCGGTAAGTTTTCTTGCAGCTTCAGTTTTATCAGGTTGTTCATACGTCGTGAAAAGCGGAGCAAATGTTGCTTTAGGTTTTACGGAAAAGCACGTCGTTCCACCTATTTTGGCAATGCAAGATGCTGAAATGGTTTGTAATACTGGTAGTGCCTTAACTCCTGCAATCATGTCGACTAAAGGTATGGGTGCAGATCCTACTCGTGTTGCTGTTTTAATGTATGCTGCTTCAGGTGTATGCGCGGAAAACCAAGCATTAGAACAGGAGTTACGTTATTTGCGTGCTTCAAAAGCAGGGCAGGTAACAGAAGCTCAAGATGCACGTATTGCACAGAAGCGTTGGGCTGCAATTGCTGCTGAGCGACAATACGCAGGCTATAAGCTCTTTGCTGATCGTTGGGAATCTAAATATAAATATCATTTAGGTGACTCTTGTCCGACAATGCGTAGTGATATTGACCAAACTGTATATTTACTTGGGATGATTAGTGGTCTTCAAGCTGTGACCAACGACATTAACTCTGGCGGTTCTGTCAATGTTCCGAAAGATATTGCTGCTATTGTAGAGCGCGGTATGGTCTGCCTTGATAACCAAAAATTCTGGGGCGCACCAAATGCAACGCGCGCAGTGATCTGGACTTTATTACCAGGCGCTAATGAAGGGAAGCCTGATCCATATGAAACTTTAAAACAGTCCGTGCAAATTGGTGAACAAAAAGGTGTTCGTTTATCTCATGCATTATATGCCGTAGCTGCTCAAGCGAGTGGTGACGATGCCAAAATCCGTGATGCATTAAAAACTTATGCCGCATCTCAAGCAGATGACAAACCTGTCAATCCGAACTTTAAATTAATCGATAGTATGGCTGGTTTAATTGTGCGCGGTATTTCTGACCGTTACTGGACTGAGCATACTGGTGTTCGTACCGGTGATGACGGTATGTCTCATTTCTGGGATGAGAAAAACGAAGGCTCAGCTGAATTGGATGAGTTGTTTGATGGTGGAGCTGCATCGGAAGCCCCAGCTGACACAAAAACTGCACCTGCACAGTAAATAGATCTGAAGGAACTCACTCTTTACGGTTACTAACTCTAGTAATCGTAAGGAGGCTGGTTTAAAAGGAGTGTGCTATGAAAGATCATGTACTCAATAAAAAAGTGCTTTTGGTCGCAGGGTGCATTTCTGTTTCTGCATGTTTACAGGTGTTTCCGGATTATTTTATCTATTGGCGTGAAAGCTTACTCGGCGAGTTCTGGCGTTTATGGACAGCGCACTGGGTACATGTCGGATGGATTCACTTTCTTTTAAATATGATGGCATTTGCGTGTTTGCCTTTCATATTTCCCCATACCAAAGTGTGGCACATTTTAAGTCTTCTTTTTCTTTTACCACCTTTTATTAGCTTGGTGTTCTATTTTTATTTGCCCAATATCGATGCATATGCCGGCCTTTCTGGTGTACTCCATGGGTTATATACCGCAGTTGCTTTGGTTTACTTGCAATACCGTAAAGAGAGGAATTTTGCATTTCTGGTCTTAGGTTTAATTGTTGCAAAGTTAATTTGGGAAAATACATTTGGGCAAACAGGAACAGCCCAGCTCATTGGTAGTCCAGTTTTAACTGAAGCTCATCTATATGGGGCGATTGGTGGTGCAATCTTTGGAGGATGCTATTGGCTCATACAAAGATTCAAATAGAAAGATTGACAATACAAACTGTTAAAAAAGTGATTTTAGTCATTCTTTATTGATAAAGTTTGATGCAAATTTGATCGTTGAATAAAGGGATTGGTAGAAGGGGGATGGACGATACCCCTGACCAAGGAAATTGCATGACTCAAAGCCTTTGTTATGAGGGATTTGAGATAACAAAATTGGAATATTTATGCAAGAATATCAAGAAAAAAGATCTGGATTAGGTCTGCTGGGTTATATCTGGAATGAATGGATCTCAACATTCATTATCCTCATTTTACTATTGATGACGCTCATAATTGGTACCGGGGAAATGATCCACGGTCAATTATTACGTATCGGGGAACGTCTTTATGGTGACCCTGCTACAGGCATGCAATATTCATTCTTGCGTGCTGAGCCTGAAAAGCCGACTTGTGATCGACATCCGAATATTGATGCTCAAGTAAAAGAGCAGATGAAAGCAAATGCATCTGATGATTTTGCGAGCTTCTTTGGTGCTGCATCGGAAAGTGATGTCCGTGCGTCCTTACTAGCAGCACAGCAGCAATGTGAAGAAAAATATCAGGCTTACGACAAAACTATTAAATATATCGAAGCAAACCCGGGCGTACGTACTTATCGTGCGATCGAAACAGGTTTCTTTGGTATTTTTAAATTCGGTACAGAGAACCGTGCCATTTTACTGGTCTTTATGGTACTGATTTCAGCGATTACTGCATCATTGAAATATCACCATATTGGCTTGCGTAATCCAGCAACAAAAATAGATTACAAAGTGTATTCTCTATTTATGTTGATTGGTAATGCGCTACTAAGCTTCTCGGTCATTAGCCAGTATCGTTCAGTCATTAATTCCGGGGTAACACCTACTTATGAAACAGTAACGATTTACTGGATATGGATGATTCTGTTTGTTGTTCTGACCTTAATTAGTCTGTATCAACTATTTGTTTCACCTCCACCAAAACGTGAAGGCGGTAATATAGGTTTAGCCTTACTTTCTGTACCTTTATATGCCTATATGGCACTAATTACAGGTATTGTATTCACGTTCTTTATGGATTATCCAATGGGGCAAGGGATTTACCTTGGTTTATTGGTTGAGTTCTCGGGTATCTTCTTAAATCTTGCCTTATTTATTTGGGCGGGTATGTTACTCACGCAAACCCGTGTTATGGACTTGTTCTTAAATGTACTTCGTCCATGGAACTTGGCACCAGAAACCTTAACTTGGTTAATTCTGATTGCTGCTGCTGTACCGACTGCTTATACCGGTGCTTCGGGGATTTTCGTTATCGCGGCTGGTGCGATTATTTATAAGGAAGTTTGGAACGCAGGCGCTCGCCGTCAATATGCATTAGCTGTATCTGCAATGTCCGGTTCCCTAGGGGTGGTTGTACGTCCATGTCTCTTGGTCGTTCTAATTGCGATGTTGGATAGTCGTCATGTTACATCTGATGAATTATTCGGACATGGTATTTATGTCTTCTGGCTAACAGCATTTATTTTCTTGGGTGTATCTCTTTTATTGGCTGAAGAAAAGTTCCGTGTGAACTCGCCAAAAGTGGCACTACCAGGTATGGCACGAGCTTTCGTACCAGTTATTCCATATATCTTAATTACTGTAGTTGTCCTTGCATTTTATAAATATGCATTAGATACAGGAATGAATGAATTTACTGCACCAGTGATTCTGCCACTCGTGCTTATTGCGATGATTCTGTACGATAAAATGGTTATGCCTAAAGAGGCGCCAGCTTTAAATATTCATGAGGCGATTGTTCGTGAGCATGAAAAGAAATCACCATTCTTACAGACTCATGATCCGCATAGTTCACAGTTCCGTCTTGGTTTTGGTGGTGCATTACGTTTTGCGACATCAGAAACAGTGGGACATATCGGTGCCTTAATTATTTTGATGGCATTGTCTGCAAGTGTAGGTGGTTTAATTGAACGCTCTGAAGTGGTCGAATTATTACCAACTCATTTAGGCAGTATCTATATATCACTGGCATGTATTGCACTGTTACTTGCAATTATTGGTATGTGTACAGATCCATTTGGTGCCGTAATTTTAGTGGCAGCAACTATTGCTCCTGTAGCTTACGAAAATGGTATTCATCCAATTCACTTCTGGATGATTGTATTGGTCGCATTCGAATTTGGTTATGTAACGCCGCCAGTTGCCTTGAACCATCTATTAACGCGGTTATCCGTTGGTGATGATGAGGTGAATGCTGCCGATGCAGAAGCGAAAGAGAAGTACACAAGTTTCTACTACCGATATGAACGCTGGTTATTACCAATTATTGTCTTGTTCTCATCATTGGTATTGGTAACTTATGCACCACTAATACTGAAATTATTTGGTTGGTATAAGTAATTTAAATATATAAGCCGAGCAAAAACACTCTCTTTAAGAGGGTGTTTTTTTATGTGGTAGTTATTTTGAACATATAAATTTTTAGTAAATAAAAAGCTAGCTCAGAGTGAACTAGCTTTTTGCATCATATCTAGAGTTAAACAAATACTATTGTTGTTTAACTTGGGCCTCAAGAAGCTTCACTTGCTCTTCTTTTAGCTTAATAAGTTGATCTGCATCAGCATGTTGAGCTTTTAGAGTCGCTTCCTGATCTTGCAATTGACGATGAATGTCATTGAGTTTAGACACTTCTTCTTTAGCTAAAGATTCTTGAGCAGGGATTGGTTGCTTGAGCACATCTTCATTCACAAGTTGCTGTGAGTTAGCGGTTTGTGTTTTAACTACGGGTTCCGAGCTTTCAGAGGGTTTTGCAGTTTTTTCAGGAGCTGGTACCGAGGCTGGTTGTGGATCAACCATTGGCGCTGATGTTTCAGTTTTTTTGAAAAACCATTGTGCTGCGAAAAAAAGCACGACGAGAATGCTTAAGCCCCCAATTAAAATCCACAATAGTTTTGAGTTTTGTTTTCTTTGTAGTGGCATGTCTAAGACCTTTAGTCAGAACGACGAGGCTTGAACTGTATTACCCCAATTTCATCAGGTATAGCGGGCGTTTCAGGCTCATCAATATGAGTCGGACGATTTTCGCTATAACCGCATTCGATACATTCAATCCATTCGTCTTCAGCGGTGGTTAGCATGACAATCCGATCTATGGCTTCACATTTTGGACATTTAGCCCCAGCAATGAAACGTTTCTTCATCTTTATCACCCTAACCACACGATCAATTTAGGCCCATAGTTTAAGCGGTTTTGTTATCGTTCGTCCAACCTTGATGACGTAACAATGCATCAATTTTTGGCTCACGACCGCGGAAATTCACAAATGCTTCAAGAGCAGTATCTTTCCCACCCACCGCTAAAATTGCCTGACGGAATTCTTTACCCGTTTGAGTATTGAAAATACCTTCATTTTCAAAACGGTCAAAGGCATCACTTGCTAAAACTTCTGCCCATTTGTAAGAGTAGTAACCTGCTGCATAGCCGCCTGCAAAAATATGACTAAAGCTATGTTGGAAACGGTTGTAGTCGACGGTTGGAACTACTGCATATTGTTTGCGAATATCATTTAAGGTCTGCTGAATTTGCTCACTATTCAACGCAGGAGTTTTGGTGTGAATAGTTAAGTCAAATAATGCAAATTCAAGCTGACGTAAAGTTTGCATACCAGACTGGAAGAAACGTGCATTTAATAAAGCATCAAGTAACTCTTGAGGTAAGGTCTGCTTGCTCTCAATATGCTCACTTAAAACATCAAGACTTTCTTTATCCCATGACCAGAATTCCATAAACTGACTTGGTAACTCGACTGCATCCCAAGCAACGCCGTGAGTACCTGCAACTGAGATATTATCTACTTCAGTAAGCATATGGTGTAAGCCATGACCAAACTCGTGGAATAAGGTAATGACTTCATCATGGGTGAGTAAGGCTGGTTGGTTGCCTACAGGTGGAGTGAAGTTACACACCATATAGCAAATTGGTTTTTGTAAACCATGAACAGTTTGCATACGTGAGCGGAAACCACTCATCCATGCTCCACCACGTTTCCCTGTGCGCGCATATAAATCAAAGAAGAAGCCGCCAACAACTTCACCTTGGTCTTCTAACTCAAAATAACGTGCATCTGGATGCCAAACAGGAGCTTCACGTTCAACGATGTTAATACCATATAGACGCTGTACGATCTGGAATAATCCCTGAATCACTTTTGGTGCAGGGAAGTAAGGTTTTAAAGCTTCCTGTGATAAGTTGAACTGTTGTTGTTTAAGCTTTTCAGAATAGTAAGTGGTATCCCAAGGTTTAAGCTCATCAATACCATCTTGTTTGGCAATAGCTTGGAGTTCGGCAACTTCCTGAAGTGCAGGGGTACGTGCATGTTCAGCTAGGTCGACCAAAAAGTCATGAACTGTTTTGACATCAGGAGCCATTTTGCTGGCAAGAGAATATTCAGCATAGTTATTAAAACCGAGTAGTTTTGCCATCTCTTGGCGAAGACTCAGGATTTCTTCCATAATTTTACTGTTGTCAAATTCTGTTTGCTCAGACTGATCTGATGCACGTGTGACATAAGCTTTATAAAGCTCTTCTCGCAAGGCACGATCATCGGCATAGGTCATGATGGCAAAATAAGCTGGGAAATCTAAAGTTGCGACTGCTTGGTCAAGCTCACGCTGTTTGCCGTACTGTTTTAATAACTCAACATTACTTTCTGGAAGACCTTTTAATTGATCTTCTGTCAGTGGTTTAAAATAAGCCTGTGTCGCATCAAGTACATGGTTTGAGAAGTCAGAAGAAAGCTGTGAAAGACGTGCAGAAATTTCAGCGTAACGTTTTTTCTCTTCACCCTCTAAAGCGACACCAGAAAGTTTAAAATCACGTAAAGCGAGACGGATGGCACTTTGTTGTGCAGGGCTTAGCGTTGAATAGCTCTGACCATCATGAATGAGTTGATAGGTCTGATATAACGCCGTGTGTTGTCCAAGCTGAGTGTAATATTCACTTAAAGCGGGTAATAGTGATTGATAGACTTCCCTGGTTTCAGCATTGTTCATCACAGCATTTAAATGTGACAACACTCCCCATGATTCACTGAGGTTATTTTCAAGTGCATCAATTTGTTCAAGTACGGCAAGTTGCTGGTCTGTCTCGGATGGTGCAGCCGTAAGGGTGTTTAAAAACTCTTGTCCTGCTTGGATCGCCTGTTGAATATCTTGTTTTAAATTATCTAATGTAATTTGATCAAAGCGGGGAGTAGGTAGAGTCGCTTGCTGTAAAGTCATTGCTAATAGCCACATTATTTTTTAAACATAGTATTAGATGTAGGTATTGTTAGGCAGGAAATCAAGCTTAATTTAAAAAATAAACGTTTTAAAAACATTAAGCCCCCATTTTGGGAGCTTAATCATAATTAATGCAAATACCTATGAATTAGTCAGCCTTAGACTTGGCGTTTGACTTTTTCTTTTTAGGTTTCGCTTTTTTCTTTACTTTTTCTGGTTTGGCCTCTGCTTTTGTAGAGATTTTCTTACCAGACTTTTTACTATATGAACTTGGTTTGCCTTTTTCCTTCTTTTTACGGACAGGTTTTTCACCATCAGTTGATACAGATGGTTTACCAAAAACTTCTTCTGTTGCTTGTGTGCTAGTTTTGGTTGTGCGTGGAGCACGACTACGAACTACACGTCCAGCATGAGTAACTTGTTTAATGAGTTGGAAATCGATTTTACGCTCTTCTAAATTTACACCAGCAACTTGAATTTTAACTTCGTCGCCTAAACCGAAGACTTGACCACGATTTTGTCCAATGAGGTTTTGACTTGCTTGATCGTAAATAAAGAAATCATCGCCAAGTTGGCTAATGTGAATCATGCCATCAACATAAAGATCTTTAAGAGTAACAAATAGGCCAAATTCAGTTACCGCACTCACAATACCAATGAACTCATCACCTAAATGTTGTTGCATATAGTGACATTTCAACCAAGTCGTTACGCTGCGGGATGCTTCATCGGCACGGCGTTCTGTTTGAGAGAAATGTTCACCTGCATCATCTAAAGCTGCACCGGAAAGTGGGTAAGGCTTTTGTTTTAGATGAGCTTTAATTGCACGATGTAACAATAAGTCCGGGTAGCGGCGAATTGGTGAAGTGAAATGTGTATAAGCTTCATAAGCTAGACCATAGTGACCTGCATTTTTGGCACCATAGTAAGCTTGCATCATTGAGCGTAATAACACGGCGTGAATGCTTGGCGCATCAATACGGTCTTTAGTTGCCTCAATAACTTTTTGATAATCTGCCTGAGTTGGTTGGTCAGGGAAAGGTAAACCCAATAGTTTTACAAAATCTTTTACTTTTTGAATACGTGAGAATTCAGGTGCCTCATGTACACGATACAACATCGGAATATCATGTTCTAAGGCATATTCTGCTGCTGCTACATTGGCAAGCAACATACACTCTTCAATAAGCTTATGAGCATCATTACGTGTACGAGGTAAAATTTCTTTAATTCCACCTAACTCGTCAAAGGTCATATAAGTTTCAATGGTTTCAAACTCCATTGCATGACGATCAACACGTAAGTTTTTCAAAATCTGGTAAAGCTGGAAAAGTGTATTTAGCGATTTATGAATATCACGATCTTTTGGAATTGCATCAGTTGCACCTTCAAAATATTGTCCTACTTGTGTATAGGTCAAACGTGCTTTTGAATGCATGACTGCCGGATAAAATTCATAACCTGTAACACGACCCGTACGAGAAAGTTTTAGGTCACAGACCATGCATAGACGATCTACGTGTGGGTTAAGTGAGCACAATCCATTTGATAATGCTTCTGGTAGCATTGGTAAAACAAAATGTGGGAAATAAACCGAAGTGCCGCGCTCTTCAGCTTCTTCATTTAATGCCGAATCTAAACGTACATAATGGCTCACATCGGCAATTGCAACAACAACTCGGTAACCACCACCAGGACGTTTTTCCGCATATACTGCATCATCGAAATCTCGCGCATCTTCACCATCGATTGTGACAAGTGCCAAGTCTCTTAAATCAACTCGACCTTCGCGATCTTGTTCAGCAGGTTCTTTGAAACTTTCAGCTTCTTTTATAACTTCATCTGGAAATTCGTAAGGCAAACCAAACTCTAAAATGGTTTGCGGAATAATAATTTCAGTATCGGCTTTATCTGCCATAGACTGAATAATATGTGCCGTTGCAAATTCTTCCCGGGTTGGGTAAGTGTCTATAGCAACACGAAGCATATCGCCGACATTTGCTTTAGCATGTTCAACCAACTCTTTTTCTAGTGGGATAGGTTGGTGCTGATTTGGATTGTTAGGCTGAATAAAATATTCGCCGTCATGTACCGACAATTTACCAATTAACTGTTTTACACGATGCTGTATAACTTCGGTAATGAAACCCCACGGTTTACCTTTGCGATCTACCGATGTCTGCCGAACACGGACCCGATCACCATTAAAGACTAAACGTAACTCACGCTCAGGTAATAACAAATCATCTTGACCATCAATATGTGCTGTACCCAAACCTTTACTATTAATATAGACAGTTGCTTCATAGGTAGGTTGGTCTGCCACCAACTGAAACTTAAAACCATCCTTCATAAGTTGGCCATCACGAACCATAGCACTTAAGCGATGACTTAAGGCTTCAATACTTTTCTGATCTTGAATATGAAAATGGTCAACAAGTTCTGCATGAGATTGCGGTGTTTGCAATTGTTCCAACGTATCTAAAATAAGAGTACGGCTTGGAATAGGATTGTCATAACGTTCAGCTTCAGCTTTTGCTTCGGGGTCAACCCAGTTTTTTGTCATGTCGTTTGGTTTCATGCTTGGCAGATAGGTTTAGCATAAGACATGCAGACCAGAACTGCACGTTCAGGTTTGCAATAATGTGTTATGCACTACTGTGTTGAAATAAAGAAATAATATCTATCTTAACAAGCGTTTGATTGAAAAAGGCGAAAAGAATACGAAAATTGTTTAAAAAATATTTAATTGAACGAAAAAACAAGAAAATTTCAGTATCATGACTTGAACAATGTAGTTTTAGTTTGTATTATGGCGGCTCGTTCCGGTGAGGTGGATGAGTGGCTGAAATCACTTCCCTGCTAAGGAAGCATACCTATTACTGGTATCGAGGGTTCGAATCCCTCTCTCACCGCCATTTACTTAATGCGCTCATAGCTCAGCTGGATAGAGCACTTGGCTACGAACTAAGGGGTCGGGAGTTCGAATCTCTCTGAGCGCACCAAGTAAAATCGAACGAATCGCTGAAAAGCACACAAGTTACGCGCTCATAGCTCAGCTGGATAGAGCACTTGGCTACGAACTAAGGGGTCGGGAGTTCGAATCTCTCTGAGCGCACCAACTTGAAGAATTAACCGCTTTTATAGCGGTTTTTTTGTATCTGCTGTTTATTAATTTTTAAAAATCTAAATTTTATAACTTTTTAATTATATTAGAGATAACGATAAATGAATCTGGCTTTATTCGATTTTGATGGCACGATCACCCATAATGATACCTTCAGTTTATTCCTTAAATTTTCTTTGAGTAAAAAAACTCAAATATTAGGTGGCATCCGTCTTGCACCTTATATAGCGGGTTATAAGCTTGGGTGGGTAACGGATAAAACGATCCGTACTAAGCTCTGCCAAGTGGGATATATCGGCTATGATGCAGCTTCTTTGATATACAAAGGACAAGAGTTTGCTAAAAAAGTAATTCCTTCCTGTATTCGTGAAAATGCTTTAGAACGCATTCTCTGGCATAAACAACAGGGAGATCAGGTTGTTGTTGTATCTGCTTCATTAAGTGTTTACTTGGAAAGTTGGTGTAAATCTTTAGATCTGGATGTTATCTGTAATCAACTTGAAATAGATAATGGTATTTTGACAGGTTGTTTTATTGATGGTGATTGTGGTTATTTAGAAAAAGTAAATAGAATAAAAAATAAATATGACTTAACTCAATATTCTATAATCTATGCTTATGGTGATACACCTAATGATTATGCAATGTTGGAGTTAGCTCATAGAAAATATTATAAATGGCAAGAGATTAATTAATATTTAAAAATATATTAAAAAAGAAAGCCACTTATATAAAGTGGCTTTCTTTGTAATTATTAAACAGTATTGAATGAGTTTTCTAGGAAGTTATCAGTAAGTAATGATGTCGGTACGATCGTATGCGTTGTATTTGTTACGCTAGATACTGTAGAAGTTACACCACCGAGTAAGCTACCACCAGTTAATCCGCCTAGCAAATTAGAAATAACATCTAAACTGCCTTCACCAGTAACACCACCCGTTAAGCTTCCAACGATATCCGTTACGATACCGATAGGGTTGTCTGTACCGCCAGTAACACCACCAGTTAAACCGCCGAGCAGATCAGTGACTACGCCAAGCGGACTATCGCCACCTACGCTACCAGTTAAACCGCCGAGAAGGTCAGTGACTACACCAAGCGGACTGTCGCCGCCTACGCTACCAGTTAAACCACCAAGTAAATCAGATACTAATCCTAGTGGGCTATCTCCGCCAGTTACGCCACCAATAGTTCCTGTTACTCCGCCAATGATTTCAGTTACTAAACCAGTTGCAGTTGTACCATTTGTAATAAGCGTATCGAGAATACCGGTAGCCGATTCAGTAGCGCCTTGAATATCACCGCCGACTAAATCAGAAACAACTTCAAGAGCGCCGTTGACTGTGTCACGAGACGTTTCGAAAGTTAATGTGCCAAGGTCTGCAATTTCAGAAACTGGATGCTCAGCTTGAGGTAATACACCGATAATAGTGTCGGCTACTGTATCAATACCAGTGTTAATAATTTCAGTTTTTAGGCTTTCAACGCCTTGAAGAATATCGATGCCGCCTTGAACAACATCGATTACTGGAGAAATAGGAGATGTTCCACCACCAATAATGCCACCCGTAACACCACCGATAATGTCAGTTACTACACCAAGAGGATTGTCACCGCCAATACCGCCAGTAACACCACCGATAATGTCAGTCACTACACCAAGCGGATTATCACCGCCGATACCGCCAGTAACACCACCGATGATGTCAGTTACTACGCCAAGAGGATTGTCACCGCCAATACCACCAGTAACGCCGCCGATAATGTCAGTTACTACGCCAAGAGGGTTATCACCGCCGATACCACCAGTAATACCACCGATGATGTCAGTTACTACACCAAGCGGATTGTCACCACCGATACCACCAGTTACGCCGCCGATAGTACCTGTTACGCCACCAAGAATATCAGTCACAATACCAGTCGCTGTTGAACCATTCTGAATAAGTGTTCCTAGAATACCGGTTGCATTTTCAGTAGCACCTTGAATATCGCCACCGACTAAATCAGAAACAACTTCAAGAGCACCATTGACTGTGTCACGAGACGTTTCGAAAGTTAATGTGCCAAGGTCTGCAATTTCAGAAACTGGATGCTCAGCTTGAGGTAATACACCAATAATAGTGTCGGCTACTGTATCAATACCAGTGTTAATAATTTCAGTTTTTAGGCTTTCAACGCCTTGAAGAATATCGATGCCACCTTGAACAACATCAATAACTGGCGAAATAGGAGATGTACCGCCACCAATAATGCCACCGGTTACGCCGCCGATAATATCAGTTACTACGCCAAGAGGGTTATCACCCCCAACACCACCAGTTACACCGCCAATAATATCTGTAATCACTTCAAGTGGGTTGCCATCAACACCGCCAGTTACGCCACCAATAACATCAGTAACACTTCCAGCCACACCAGTAACAATACCTGTAGCAGTTGTGCCATTTGTAATAAGCGTATCGAGAATACCGGTCGCTGATTCAGTAGCGCCTTGAATATCACCACCGACTAAATCAGAAACAACTTCAAGAGCACCATTGACTGTGTCACGAGAAGTTTCAAAAGTTAATGTGCCAAGGTCTGCAATTTCAGAAACTGGATGCTCAGCTTGAGGTAATACACCAATAACTGCATCAGCTACAGTTTCAATGCCTGTATTAATAATTTCAGTTTTTAAGCTTTCAACGCCTTGAAGAATATCAATGCCGCCTTGAACAACATCGATTACTGGAGAGATTGGAGAAGTTCCGCCGACAACACCACCCGTTACTCCGCCGATAATATCAGTAACAACTTCAAGAGGGTTGCCTGTAACGCCACCCGTTACGCCGCCAATAATATTGGTTACAGTATCAATTGGGTTTGTAGACCCTACAGTACCTGTTACGGTACCAACTACATTAGAAACTAAGTCTGTGGTTGTATTTGAAACTGTATCGGTTACAGTTGAAATCACATTAGAAAGTAAGCCTGTTGTTGAAACATTAGCAATGTTGATATCAGAAACATTTACATTAACAGAGGAACCTGTGTTTACTACAGGGGTTATTGATACAATATTACCCAGGTCCTGAGTAACTTTTGATATTGAAGAGACGAGATTTTTCAGTAAGAACATGGTGGTCTATTTCCTGTGTATTTATGTATTTTTAAGTAAGTATTTATATATTGCGTTACGCAATTATTGAGATATGTATCGCAATAATTAAAAATTAGTATTGTGTAGATCTCAAAAAGTGTCAATGCATATTTCTACTCAAATAAATTGATACTTATAATATTTTGACAATTAGTTATTCTTTAGATTTAGACATAAAAATAATAATTTTTTTTATAATATATTCTTTATAGATGAATACATTTTTTCTTTATTTTTTTATTATTTTTTATGAATATTAAAGCTAACTAATTTTATTTATAAAAAGACTTTTGCTTAAGTAGAAATATTTTATTTATATAATCCTGACTAAAAAACTAGACTTTTGCTCCTGTCAATTTGGCCAAAATGCCCAAATTAGATACGAGAAATAGAGAACTTTAATTGAAAAAAAATATTTCAAATACATTTTATAGGCAATCATCTCGACTTTTTTGAAGCTAATCTACTTAAATATTCCATTATGGCTAAGAACTAGACGCTTGATGACAAAAAGATGAAAAATGTCTTTCTAAAATGAAAAAACTGCGTATAATGCCCTCCATCAAGTACGCGCTCATAGCTCAGCTGGATAGAGCACTTGGCTACGAACTAAGGGGTCGGGAGTTCGAATCTCTCTGAGCGCACCACTTGAAGAATTAACCGCTAGATATAGCGGTTTTTTTGTGCCTATTTTTTATATTTTTTTAATAAAGAAAGCTGGTACTTGTGATAACCAGCTTTAAAAAAATCTAAATTCGAACCTATTTATTAGCCGAATGTTTTGAAGCGGCTTTCATCATCAATAAAAGCTTTTTCGCCTGCTGCGCCTTCAATAGAACCAAAAACTAGCTGAGCTCTTAGTTTCCATTCTGCTGGGATATTAAATGAGGTATTAATTTTCTCATCAATAATTGGATTGTAGTGTTGCAATGAAGCACCAATATTTTGTTCAGCTAATACATTCCAAACTGCAAATTGAGCAATGGCTGTTGAATGTTCTGACCAGATCGGAAAATTATCGGCATAAAGTTCAAATTGCTCTTGTAAGCTTTTAATAACGCTCTGGTCTTCATAAAACAGAACTGTACCTGCGCCTGCTGCAAAGCTTTGAATTTTTTGTTGTGTTCCAGATACCGCTTCAGTTGGGATAATGGTTTTTAAAACTTCTAGAACTGTATTCCAGAATTTATGATGAGATTGTTCAAATAAGATCACAGCGCGAGATGATTGAGAGTTAAAAGCTGAAGGGCTGTGTCTTATTGCTTCTTGAATTAACTTTTCAATCTCATCATTTGATTGGCTTAAGTTATTGCCAATTGCATAAATAGAGCGGCGGTTTTTAATAAGTTCTATAAAAGAGGTTTCATTTGAAGGTTCTAGCTCTTTAGCAGCTTTCAAAGCCACATCTTCTTGAGCTGTTGTTTTTTGTTTGAAGCCAAATAGTTTTGCAAAGAAAGACATGACGAATTCCACGAAAAGAGACAATAGAAGCATTCTATAAATTTAAAAATATGAAATAAGCCTTATAAATATGAATCTACGTTCTATATATGAAACGCATAAGTAGCTTGTACTAATAAAAGCTTTACAGTTAAAGCAAAAATAAAAAATCACTTTTGATTCATTTTAAAGCGTAGATGAATATGCTCTAATAGTTTCGATTTATTCAATATTGATACATTGTGATGACCGAGCAAAAAAGCGCTTTATCTTTACGTTATTATTTAAATTTAGAAGAGTCTCAAGACGGATTTGGCTTGGTGACATTCGGAAAGAAGCAATTCACACGGTTTTTGACACCTGTTATTAGTATTGCAATTATTATTTGGGGCTTATATTTAGGCTTTTCAGGTGTTGGCCGCTACTATGTTGCTTTAGGCGTTTTCTTCTTGGTTATGCAAGGTCTAATGCGCTACTGGCTTTTACCTATGATGTTTAAACGTCAATTTGTACGTTATCAATTTGGTAAGAGCGAGCAAGGAATCGATTTATATCAAGATTATTTTGAGCTCTATGCTGCTGGGCGTAAACAAGCTGTACAGTATAGTGAAGTGCAGACTTTTGCTAAAGGCAAGCTGACTTATATGCTTGAGCTTAAAAATAAAACGGTCATCATTGTACCGAAACGTGCATTTGCTCAGGCTTCAGATCAAACTATATTTGAAAATACATTTAAGAAATAAGTTATTGGAATTATTAGCCGCAACAATAAAGGAAGCTTCATGAAAACACGTCCTTCAAAAATCGTTTGTGTGGGCAGAAGTTATGCTGATCATGTAAAAGAACTGAACAATGCAATGCCAGGACGTCCGGTGTTATTTATCAAACCACCAAGTAGTTTGATTGGTTTAGATGAAGGCATTTCATGGAATCCTGCGTGGGGTAGTTGTCATTTCGAATGCGAATTTGTTTTACGCATTGATCAGCCACTAAAAGGAGAAACTGATCCGCAAAAAGTATTGCAGGCTATTGGTGCAGTGACTTTAGGGTTGGATTTAACATTACGTGACTTACAAAATGAGTTAAAAGATAAAGGCCAACCTTGGGAAAGAGCAAAGGCTTTTGATGGTTCATGTGTGCTTGCAGACTGGGTAGATGTAAGTGAAATTACGAACTGGGAAGAGACTAGATTTACTTTCCATATTAATGATGAATTACGTCAAGACGGTAATACTGCTTTGCTCATGTTTAATATTGCTTATCTTTTAGTAGATATTAATCAGGTGTTCTCACTTGAGCCAGGCGATGTCATTATGACGGGTACACCCGCAGGTGTAGGGCCATTAAATGCTGGCGATCAGCTA
Source organism: Acinetobacter sp. AOR12_HL (assembly GCF_027855275.1). NCBI lineage: Bacteria > Pseudomonadati > Pseudomonadota > Gammaproteobacteria > Moraxellales > Moraxellaceae > Acinetobacter > Acinetobacter sp. AOR12_HL. The sequence goes on from NZ_JAKTIJ010000022.1 coordinate 240,686, forward strand.
AAAATGACTTTGAAAGGGGCTACTCAAGATTTTGTTTGGGAAACTTTTGTTAAAGCATAATTTTATTTAAGTTATTAAACTTTAAACCCTATTATTAAACGGATAATAGGGTTTTTTATTATACTCAAAATTAATTTATTGATAGAGCTTTCGGAACTGGTCTGGGGTAAAACCCATCCAACGTTTAAACATATAAATAAATGCCGATGCGCTGGCATAGCCCAAATCAAAAGCGATACTTTCTATGGTTTTTCCTTGATTAAGCATGGTCATTGCTTTCATTACTTTTAATCGTTGCCTCCATTCATGTAAAGACATTCCCAGCTCTTTTTGACTGTAACGTGCCAATGTTCTTTCAGTCATATTTATTCGTTCAGCTAATTCTTGCAAGGTGCTGTTATCGGCAGGGCATTGATGTAAATCATTTAGAATTTTTGCTAAAGCTGGATGATCTGTTGTAGGTAAATAACTACCCACTAATTCAGCCTGTATGAGTTGATCTAATAAAACTTGGAGTAGGCGTATATATTCGACTTGGGTTTCATCTTGTGGGTTTTGCCTCAAGTGATCGAGTAAAGCAGGTACAAGTGGGGACGTTAATAATATACCAGCTTTCTGCGGTAACTTTTGGCACAGACTTTCATGAACATATAAAGTTGCATGAGTCACTTCGTTGCGGTTAATACCACTGTGTTTGGTATAAGGAGGAAGCCAAATACCATAAGGTGGCGGGGTTAAATAATTAATTTGATCAATATTAACTTCGAGTACACCACTAAACGCATAAATAAACTCACCCCATGCATGCGCATGTTGAGGATAAACCGTTTCTGCGGGTGCATTACGAACACGGAACCAAAGCAAATCAGGAATTGCGTTATGAGCCGGAATTTCCTGAAAATCCTGCACACGTTGAGCTGATTTTTTCATCTTTGAAAATTGCCTGAAATTACTTATGTCTTGTCTGTTTTTCACTATATCATTTAAATAAGACAGTTCTATAGTCAGATTTTTCGCTATAAATAAAGGTGCTAAATGGAAGAGCGCAAAAATCTGGATACCAGAGCTTCGGCTTTAATGGTGCTTTTATGTATGGTCTTAGGGCTGCAACAGGTGGTTCTGAAAATAGCAGCACCAGATATTTCGCCGATTATGCAAATCGCTTTACGTTCCGGCTTATCTGCTGTTCTAGTTTTACCTTTATTGTGGCGAGATCATTCGATTCATCTATTTTCTTATAGACAATGCAAAGCTGGCGCTCTTGTTGCTTTATTTTTTTCATTAGAATTTTATTTCGTCACCCAAGCCTTAAAGTTTACCTCTACCTCTCATACAGTAGTTTTACTGTATACCGCTCCAATTTTTGTTGCATTAGGGCTCCATTGGAAATTTCCTACTGAACGTCTGAATCGAGCGCAATGGGGGGGTATTGCTCTGGCTTTTATGGGGATCATTATCACATTTTACCCAACAAGCACAGCTACAAATGCGCCAGCTCTAGCACAAGTTTTGTTAGGCGATTTATATGCACTTATGGCTGGGCTTGCATGGGCACTCAGTACAATTATTGTTCGTTTATCTCCTTTAGCTCAAGCGCCAGCAACTCAAACATTGTTTTATCAACTATTTGGCTGTTTTGTTCTACTCTTACTAATCGCTTTTTTAACAAATCAAACAACAATTCATTTCACCACTTTAGCGATCTTAAGCTTAAGCTTTCAAACTTTAATCGTATCTTTTGCAAGTTTACTATTATGGTTTTGGTTATTAAGAAATTATCTTGCATCACGATTAGGGGTATTTTCTTTTTTAACCCCATTATTTGGTGTGTTATTTAGTATTTTGTTATTAGAGGAAAAACTAGAAATTAAATTTATTTTTGGAAGTATTTTAGTGTTGTCAGGAATTGTCATTATGAGTCTAAAGCAGGGCAAAGCTAAAAGCAGCTAAGCCCTGACTTTAGTTGAGTATTATTTCTCTTCAAAAATTGTTGAAAGTGGAATAGAGAGCTTTGCAGCTAAATAATCATTAGACTCTACTAAAGCTGGGCCAATTTTTTCCATCCATTCGTCATCATCATGAACATTTGATACATCCTGACGTAAAGGTAATGGATAAGGCAGTGCAGTGAAGAAGCTCCAAAAGTCGACTTGAGATAAATTGCGGACCAAAACATATTCATCCTTATCGGTACGTTTAACCAGATTTTGCTCTTCTAGTAAGAGAACATAAGCAGGCCAGCGACCAACTTCACCACGACCTAAAATTTCTAATGCTTCTTTATCACTTACGCTTTCACCAAGTTTTTGCTTTTTATAGAACAATTCCAAGATATCGAGCAGCATTAAAACCGGATGTCTTTTTTGCTCTTTGCCTGAATGAAAAGCGGTAAGAGCAAAACTTACCTCGACACCAAGCAATACAATATTCCAAGATAAGAAGACCCATAATAGGAAAATAGGTACTGCTGCAAACGCACCATATATGATTTCATAACTGGTGAAATTTGACATAACAAAGCTAAATAAATTTTTGAGTGTCTCAAATAATGCAGCACTTAAGCATGCAGCAATTGCTGCTGCATATAGGGGAACTGTGCGGTTGGGAATAGTCCAATATAAAATAAAAAAACCTAAAATTGTGAGAACAAAAGAAATAAGCCAGAGTAAAAAGGCGCCATCAAGTTGATAACCTGTGAAGTTATTGCTCAATAAATTCATGGAAGCAACAGTTGATGAAATAACAAATGCACTGCCTAAAATAATTGGACCAAGTGAAATAATGGTCCAGTAACGCATAAAGCCTACAATACCGCTACGGGTTTCTTTTACTCGCCATATTCGGTTAAAAACGGTTTCAATTGAAGTAAGCATTAAAACTGTTGTGACAAAGAGGAATAGCACACCAATTACAGTTAAATTACTGGACTTTTCGGTAAAAGCATTAAGAGCTTTATCAAAAGCAATCGTACTTTTAGGCAAAAAATTACTGTAGATTAAGTGCTGTAACTGTTGTCTAGCAGGTTCCAATGCCTTAATTGAAGAAATAATAACTAAAAATACCGTTAACATAGGTACAACGGCAAAAAGAGTCGTATAGGTGAGGGAGCCGGCTTGTTCACGGCAACGATCCGCTTCAAAACGCTTAATTACGAATAAAATAAATTGAAACCAGGTCTTGTTATAAAAAGGAAGCTTCTTCAAAAAACGTTCTAACATGCGTCATCTATCCCGATTTTTTTAATCATGATGTGGGTGATTGATCTTCACCAGTGTATTCGGTTGAGAACACTATCGTTGATGTGGGTAAACTTTAACCTAAAGAATAAAAAAGTATTCTGAAAGTTCTGTATGTATCATCGTAACAAAAGGTAGTAAAAAGCTTTTACCGATATTTGTTACTGTGCCCTTAAAAATCAATCACCTCTAGAATTTCATAAAATTGGCTACGCCAAAAAAACAAAAAATACCGTATAGTGTTCTTTTTAACAAAATTCGTGAAACCGATGCAACCTTACATTCTTGTGCTTTATTACAGTAAATATGGTTCAACTAAAGAAATGGCGCACCTTATTGCGAATGGTGTTGAATCGGCAGGTGTGAATGTAAAAATTCGCACAGTACCTAATATTGCAACAGTGGTAATAGAAGCTGAGCCAAGCATTCCTGAAGAAGGTGATATTTATTGTACTTTGGAGGAACTGGCCAATTGTGCTGGCTTAGCGCTAGGGTCTCCAACTCGCTTTGGTAATATGGCAAGCGAAATGAAATATTTTTGGGATCAGACCACAAGCCTTTGGTTAAATGGTGCTTTACATAATAAGCCAGCATGCGTTTTTACTTCTTCTGGTTCAATGCATGGTGGGCAAGAAAGTACGTTATTAACAATGTTACCTCCATTATTTCATCACGGTATGATGATTTTAGGATTACCAAACTCTATTCCGGCTTTGTCGAATACTAAAACAGGTGGGACTCCCTATGGCGCAAGCCACGTGAGTGGTCCAAGACATGACCAAAGTTTAAGCCAAGATGAAAAAATTTTATGTGAAGCACAAGGGAAGCGCTTAGGCGAAATCGTAAAAAAACTTCATTCTTAAATTTATGGCAATAAAAAAGAGCGGGTTTCCGCTCTTTTTTATTTAAACTATTTTATTCTTTTACAAAAGTTACTGTGCCATCAGCAAGTGATTGAACGCGTGCTAATGACTCAACGCGGTAACCTTTTTCAAGTAATAAATCACGGCCTGGTTGGAATGATTTTTCAATCACAATACCCACACCTACAACTTCTGCATTTGCTTGATGAATTAAGTCAATCAAACCAAGCGCAGCTTGACCATTTGCTAAGAAGTCATCAATTACTAAGGCTTTGTCGCTTGAGTTGATGTGCTTATTTGAAATGGCAATGGTACTTTCTGTCTGTTTAGTGAAACTAAACACTTTAGCGCGGTATAAATCGTCTTTTAAAGTAAGCGATTGATATTTGCGAGCAAAAATCACAGGTACACCAAGTTCTAAACCTGCCATGATTGCTGGCGCAATACCTGAAGCTTCAATGGTAATAATCTTGGTAATCCCTGCATCTTTAAAGCGAGCGGCAAATTCTTTACCAATCTGCTGCATGAGTACAGGGTCAATTTGGTGATTTAAGAAAGCGTCGACTTTCAACACTTGATCAGATAGAACGATACCTTCTGTTAAGATTTTCTGTTCTAGTGCGTGCACGGGAGAATCCTCTAGACGGATGCTTTTTAAAGCAAATGCGTATTTTAAAAAGCATCCGAAAAAATGCAAGCTTTAATTCGTTTTACCTGTATAACTTGTTAATAACAAACCATAAGATGTTTTGCCATCAATATGACTTACCTTGACTGGAAGGTAGTCTAATTTCGGTGCTAGCCAGAAAATTGTGCTGCGCTCAGGTTTCTTATGTTGTAAAACAACTTTCACGGTATCGAATGTGCCATAAGAGGTTTTAATTTTCTCGTTGCCTTGTTTAACAAAACGACGATTTTCAACTTCTTTTGCATCGGCTAGTGGGTAAGACGATTTAAGTGAACCATTTTTTAAATCTTCACGAATCTGTAATTCTGCATTTAGCTCATCAAGCACACCTGCCTGCCAAGCGAATGAGCGCGCTTTATCGTCTTTTTTCGTGCTAATAGTCTTATTGCCAGGATTAAAATTAATACTCATGGTGTTGTTATGGATCAAAATTTTACTGGTACGACTAAAGCTTTGTGAACCAATTTTACCGTTTGCAAAACTAAATTTACTTGTTTCACTTGCAGAAGCGATTCCACCTGCTTTTGCTGTGAATTGATAAGTCCAGTTATTGCCTTGTTGACTCAATGCACGTGTCGCTGAACCCATACCTTTATTATTGTAGGTAAACTGATAATTTGCCTGAAATGGGCTCATGGCAAGTGCATGGCTAGAGAAACCTGCGATAAGCAAAGTTGTCGAAATACCAGTTGCGATGCTGAATGATTTCAGAAATTTTGTTGCCATAAGTAAATATCCTTGTACAGACTGATAGGTCAGTGCTCATGCATCTATGACTTTTGCATATTATGCCTGTTGATCATGGAGAAAAAATCAGGATTTATGCTAAATATGTAATCTCTTTGTGTTTTTTAACAGTGTATTTCTTTAGTTCATACCGTTGTTATACATCTTTTTGCTGTATTGGCGTAATTTCAGTGTCTCCAAGTTCATCTTCAAAATCATCATCTTGATCACGGAAAAGTAAAGCAGCGAGATTAACATTACCAAAGACAACTAATTCTGCTTCACGTACTCGTGCATAGTTGATATGAACCTTGCCTAAAGTTTCAATAATACTGGCCTTTTTAGCAAACCAACGGTTAAGGTCTAAGAAGATCAGGTCATCTTTTTCTTGGGCTACATCAAATCGCTCCAGAATCATGCCTAATGGATCTTTTTTTAGAATTTTGTGATAGTAAAAAATAGCCGCTTTTACAGCAATTTTTTGCCAGAAATTTTTATATTTAGCTTCTACAATTTGCGTGTTACTAATTTGCTCAAAAACAATAAGTTGTTGTTCTTTATTAAATTCCATCTGGATAAGTTTTAAGTCGACCGACAAAGTGGTCTCTAAACCTTTAACATGCATTGTGGCATAGAGTCTTAACCAGTCATGATAAAGATCTGCATGTAGATCATCTAAAAACTCGACATTATTAGTCACGTAGCGTTCTAAGGTCGCATTTAGAAAAGTTTGCGATAATGTAAAATCTCTTTCTTCCTCAATGAAGGCTTCAGCTTTTCGGTAGACTTTATGAAGACGTTTGACTAATGAGGAAAATAGCGTTTGCATAAAAGAACTTCCAGAAGATGATTTACTAAAGAATCCACACAATCTTTATTATGATAAAAAACAGGTTTTGATATTGCAGTGTAACAAATTTAATTGATACATTTTGACAAAATGAAAATGGATAAATATCAATATTTGAAGTGAATCACACTTTTATCCATATTTGAATATCAGTTTATGTTTTATTCGGTAATACCGTGGGGAAAAGGCATCCTATATGCTTTTAAGATTATGTTGAAAAAAAGAAGTCTATCCATAGAGCCTTTTTATTATTGGTGGCAAGACCGAGTCTTTATCGCTGCAATAATATTAGCAATCTTACTGCATATTTTTGTGTTGCTCATCCATTTTGCGATGCCTGCGCCGTCAGAACAATCGACTAAAGAAATTGCAATATCGATTCGTCCTACTGAAGATGTAATCAAGCATGCAGACTTTTTAGCTCAAGCCGATCAACAAGGTTCAGGGGCTTTTCGGGAAGCTCATCGGATGTCGAGTAACTCTCCAGCGCCTATGCCAAGTGATGCTTCAACAGGAGAAGCTCAGCTAGAAACTTTAGAAAAAGTGCAGCAACAAAGAGAACTTAAATTTGAAGAAAAAGTACTCATGACTGTATTGAGTTGGCAGAAACAAGCAGAGGAGAGCCAAAGAAAAAAAGCACTTGAACAATTACAAAGTCAGTTTCAGGCAAAAGCTGCCATGGTAGCGAGTCTTGAAGCTCAGTATTTACAACGTCAGCAAGATTTTAGTCGCCAACAAAAAATAAAAACAGTAGATGGTATTCAAGCCAAGAAAGATGCGTCGGCAGCTTATCTAGATAAATTTCGTGAAAAAGTAGAGCTTTATGGCAACCGTTATTATCCAGAAGAAGCGAAACAGCAACAGTTAAAAGGTGAAGTTCGCCTTATGGTAATTTTGAATGCTCAAGGGGGAATTCGTGCAATTCGTTTGCTTGAAAGCTCAGGTCATCCAGTTCTAGATGAAGCAGCAAAGGCATCGGTACGGCGTGGAGCACCGTTTGGCCGTTTTGATGCAAATATGAAAGATATTTCGGAGCTTCGTATTATTCGTACATGGCGTTTTGATCCAGCTGAAGCTGAATTTGAAGTTCATTAATGAAAAAATGTGGATAACTTTTAGGATATCCACATTTTTAAAATGTATTAAGAAGCTGACTGCGTTCTTAATCGTGTGAGGGAATTTGATTATTCCTGATATGGATTGGCAATATTGAGTTTAGCTAAGATTTCGATCTCTAAACCTTCCATTTCTTCAGCATCTTCATCACTTGTTTCATGGTCATAACCAAGTAAATGTAGGACCCCATGAACTAAAAGATGCGCAAAATGATTTTGTGCGGTTTTCTTTTGTTCCAAAGCCTCTTGTAATACCACTGGAATACAAATTACTAAATCACCCAACGGTAATGCGTCGAGCATTGGTAAAACTTCTTCAGGAATATCACTTGGAAAAGATAGAACGTTAGTTGGCTTATCTTTCTCTCGATATTGCAAGTTAAGTTGATGGCTTTCTTCCAAATCAACACATGCGATACCAATTTCGCAATCTTCTTTATAGCCAACGTGGCGTAAAGTTGTCTCAATAATTTTTTTGAGTTGAGCTCGTTTGAGCTCTAACTCAGGGGATTGAAAGTCTTGTTGTAAACTTAAACTGATTTTCAAAATGAATCCTTAAGCATCCTGATGTTGCAAGTCTGCTGCTGTATCGTTTTCAGCAATTAATGCTTCTTGGCGTGCTTTACGTTCAGCACGTGCTTCAGCATTAAGACGCTGTTGTTCACCATCCCACCCCTCATAAGCTTCAACAATTTTTTGAACAAGTTGATGGCGTACTACATCGCGGGAATGGAAACGGGTAATATGAATTTCTTTAATGTTCTCAAGTACGCGAAGGGCGTGTGCCAAACCAGATTGTTGGCCTCGAGGTAAATCTACTTGGGTAATGTCACCTGTAATCACTGCACGAGAGCCAAAACCTAAACGGGTCAAGAACATTTTCATTTGTTCTGGTGTAGTGTTTTGAGCTTCATCCAAAATCACAAATGAATGGTTAAGAGTACGACCACGCATATAAGCAAGTGGTGCAACTTCAATCACTTGACGTTCGATTAACTTGGCGACTTTTTCGAAGCCCAGCATTTCGTAGAGGGCATCGTAAAGAGGACGTAGATATGGGTCGATTTTCTGGGTTAAATCACCAGGTAAGAAACCGAGCTTTTCTCCTGCCTCTACCGCAGGGCGGACAAGTAAAATTCGCTGGATTTCATTACGTTCTAACATGTCCACTGCGGCAGCAACTGCTAAATAAGTTTTACCTGTACCAGCAGGGCCTACACCAAAAGAAATATCGCTTTGTAAAATACGTTGTACATAGCGTTTTTGATTGGCACCACGTGGATTAATGCGACCTTTTCGAGTCTGGAAATAGACATCCATGGGCGCATCATGCTCATCCATTTCTTCGCCAACTAGTTCGAAGTTTCGTTCAGTTTGCGAAGATTGAATCAAGAGGTGTAACAGGTCAGCACTGATTTGTTGGGACGCCTCTGTTTCTTCGTAGAGTCGTTGCAATAACGCTTCGGCTCTCCCAACAGCATCTATCTCACCATCTATGTAAAAAACATCTCCACGATGAGTAATTTTGACATCTAAACGCTGTTCAATTTGCTTAAGGTGCCCATTATAGGCACCCAAGATGCTCTTTAAACGTTCCATTGAAATTTCAGGAAATGTTACGGTACGTCGAATCGCTGCAGTCAAGAGAAAACCTTTCAGTAGACTTTAGAATACCTCTACATTACGCCACGTCAGGCTCAAGATTCAAGAGTTCACCGTAAACTAAATTTAAAGTTTTAATTTCAGTAATCTCAATCTCTGCAAAACGACCAACCCACGATGCATCGCCTACAAAAGTCACTAAACGTGTATTGTCTGCTGTACCTACTAAAATATTAGGGTCTTGATCAGATACTTTTTCAATAAGTACACGTTCAATTTTGCCAAGCATTGCGTCAGTTTTTTCAATACTAGATTGCTTAATGACTTGTTGAACTTGTGCTAAACGTTCTTTTTTAACGTGTTCAGGGGTTGTATCTGGTAAGTCAGATGCTGGGGTACCCGGGCGTTTTGAATAAACAAAGCTATAAGAATGATCAAAGTCTAAGTCTTTGATAAACTGCAATGTTTCTGCAAAATTTTCATCTGTTTCACCAGGGAAACCAATGATAAAATCGCTCGATAAATGCATATCAGGGCGTATTTTGCGTAACTTGGCAATCTTATCGATGTATACATCAATCGTGTGATTTCGCTTCATTGCTTTGAGTACATCATTAGATCCACTTTGTACTGGCAAATGTAAGTGTGAAACCATTTGAGGTAAATCTTCATAACACTGAATAAGTTCATCAGAGAACTCAAGCGGATGCGAAGTTGTATAACGTAAACGGCCAATACCTGGAATTTCTGCAACGAGTCGTAACAATTCAGGGAAGGTACAAATGCCACCTTCGAATGTTTCGCCACGATATCCGTTTACATTTTGACCAAGTAAGCTGATTTCACGGACACCTTTTTCAGCAAGACCTGCGATTTCTGCAAGAACATCATCAAGTGGACGTGAAACTTCTTCACCACGAGTGTATGGAACAACACAGAAAGAACAGTATTTAGAGCAACCTTCCATAATAGAAACGAATGCTTTAAAACCTTCTACGCGTGGTTCAGGTAAGAAGTCGAATTTTTCAATATCAGGGAATGAAATATCAACGAGCTTAATCTTTTCTTTTTTTGGCTTTTCCACTTGTGCGTGGTGTTGATCAAGCATTTGCGGTAAACGGTGTAAGGTTTGTGGACCAAAAATCATGTCGACATAAGGTGCACGTTTTTGAATATTGTCACCTTCTTGAGAAGCAACACATCCACCCACACCAATAACAAGATCAGGATTTTGTTCTTTTAGTTTACGCCAACGGCCTAATTCACTAAACACTTTCTCTTGTGCTTTTTCACGAATAGAGCAAGTATTCATGAGCAGAATGTCTGCTTCATTAGGGTTGTTCGTTAACACATAACCATGAGAATCCCCCAAAAGGTCTGCCATACGGTGACTGTCATACTCATTCATCTGACACCCTTGAGTTTCAATATATAGTTTCTTTATTGAAACGTCAGTGGTGTGCGTTGGCTGGGTAACAGTGTTTTCTGAGGCAGCTTTGGCACCATTGGGAATGAAGGTTTGAACCGTCATGCAGGCTCCTAACAGATCGATCTAGTTAAATAATAAAATGACCCAAAACGGGTCAAACCAATCATTATAGCAGTATTTTGAGCAGAACAGATAACAATAAACTCCCATAAGCTACACATGATTTATGGAGACAAATGACATGAATTTTAATGATGTTGAATCAGATAGTTACATAACACAACAAAAGAAGGCATGAAGAATAATTAAACTATGCCTAAAGGTGGATAGTCAGGATTTAACGCATTTATGAGACCAGGTAAAAAGAGCTCATCAAACAAGAGTCGTGTGATGAAAAATAAATATGCACATCGTAGCTGGTTAGGAGCTGTGTGTTTACTTGGTTGTTCATTATCTTATGCTGCAGAAGAACAATTTAACGATGCACTAAATGCTGCCAATAGTGGTAATACTGCATTGTTAGATCAATATCAGCTTGCAATGCAAAATGATGTGTTGGGCTACTATCCTGAATATTGGAAATTAAACACGAATTTAGGCTTTCAATCTCCGACATCAATTGTAAGCTTCGCACAGCGCTATCCACAGTCTGCTATGGCAGAAAAGCTGGCCGCGGATTATGTCGAAGAAAAAGTTAAACAAGCTGACTTTGCGTCTGCACAACCAATCTTGCCTTATGTTTCGAATCCTGACCAAGCCGAAAATTGTGCTTTAGCGCAGGTGAGAGCTAAAAGTGGTGATGCATTAGTTTTTGCTGAATATAAAGATGTATGGTTAGCCACTGAATCGCAACCAGAATCATGTATTGGACTCGGCCGTATGATGCTGTCTAGTCCATTAATGAGTGCACAAGACAAGCAGCAGCGTCTGTGGGTACAGTTACGTGCAGGTTTATCTGGACAGGCGCTTGCTACAGCGCAGACTTTGGGTTTGAATTTGTCTTTGGCTCAGCTCAATCAGATTCAGGCCAATCCACTGAATTACTTGTGGTCAGCACCAAAAACCAATGACGTAGATTATGCCTATTTGATTTTTGCACTAGGCCGATTAGCAAATAATGATTTAGGAAATGCTTTTGCAAATGTACAGCGAGTAGCGCAAGGCACTCCAGAGAGCGTGCAAAAGTATCTCTATCGAACCGTAGCCTATATTGGTGGAACTACGGTAATGAAAAACAACTTTAACCGTGAAGTCCTTCAATATTTTGATGCAAGTTATGGCTATCCGTTAAGTCCTGAAGAAGCTGAAATTTATGCACGACAAGCTATTCGTTTTAGTGCATGGGAAAGTTTAATTCGTGCAATTGATAGTATGTCGGTTTCACAAAAACAAGAAGATCGCTGGCAATATTGGTTAGCGCGTGCGACAGAGCAACGTGGCGATAGTAATTCTAAAAACACGGCACAACGTATTTATAAAAAATTAGCTGAAAGTGGGGATGATTATCACAACCTTCTTGCAAAAGACCGTTTAGGCGTACGTTATAATCATCAGCCATATAATGATGAGCCAACTGCAAGTGATTTACGCCGTTTAGATCAAAATATTCACTTTAATCGTGCATTTACTTTAAGACGGATTAATGCCAACCCAACCTATACTAACCGAGAGTGGAACTGGGCTGTTCGTCAAGCATATCTTCAGCATGATGATGGATTATTATTAGCGGCGGCAAAACGTGCTCATGATATGGGATGGTATGACCGCGCGATTTATGCGGCAGATCGTACAACGAATAAACATAATGATACGTATCGTTATGTGACCCCGCATAAGACCAATGTCGTAAGCCATAGTTACAATGCTGGAATTGATCCTGCTTGGGCTTATGGTTTAATGCGTCAAGAAAGCCGGTTTGTTACCTCGGCACGCTCTCATGTGGGTGCTGGTGGACTTATGCAAATTATGCCGGATACGGCAAAGTTGATTGCTCGCCAGATGGGAGAAACATATAATCCGGCAGCGTTAAGTGAAATGAACACCAATATTCGTTATGGGACATTTTATTTATCGATGATTCAAGGGCAATTAAGTAATAACCCTGTTTTAGCAACGGCAGGTTATAATGCTGGGCCGAATCGGGCAAGACGTTGGCAACCTGATTACCAACCGATTGAGGCTGATCAATATACAGAAACCATTCCATTGCTTGAGACCAGAGATTATGTCAAGCATGTCATGACGAATGCGACGCATTATGGAGTGATATTAGGTCAAGGTGCTCAATCATTAATACAACGTATGAAAGTCATTCCAACGCGATCATCACCTTAGTTTTAGATGATGAATGATGGAACATTCTTTTAATTGGCATAACCAAGTTTTAATTAAATGAAATATAGAGACCTAGGACTTCAATCAATATCGCAACTTGCATGGTGGATCATCTGTGCAAGCGTTGGTTTGTTGAGTTCTGTTTTACATGCGGAACCTGTTAACGTGCAAGGTTATGTTATGCATGTACAGATGACGCCTGCTGTTTGTGCGCTAGATCCTTCTAAACAAAAGCAGCGTAAATGTCTTGAAGGATATTCGCTTACGATTACTGGTTTAATGCCTGAAACCACCAGAACTGACTGTTCAACACAAAGCTCAGCTACACTGTCACCACTGCAAGCTAAGGTGGTCGCTCGGGTGATGCCAGACAATAATGCTCGTGTGCAACTCTGGAGAAGTGTGGGTGGCTGTGTGCCTATGAATGCAAGTCAATATTTCCGTACGATTATTAACTTTGCTGAACGTTTAAAAATACCTGCTAATCTAACCAGCTCTACTAATGTGGAAATGCAGCAATCTACATTACGTCAACAATTTACCAAGCTTAATCCGAGCTTACCTCAAAATGGTATTCGCTTCACTTGTCAGCTCTCACGCTCTGATGTCGTACTAACAGAAGTTAAAGTTTGTTACACGGTAAATGGTCAATATAAGCAATGCTCAAATCACGTTGTCTCTAATTGCCCAAGCGAAATTACCATTAAAGGCAGTTATTAATAGCAATAACCATTTCATAAAAAAATGCTGACCATACATTGAATCTATTTGTAAAGGTTAATTTGTATTTTCTATCAGACTTTTGGTGAAAATGAGTCGCTTTTACATGCATCTGCCACTTCTTTAGAGTACAATCTTTGCCGTTTATGATGATTTGGTTAAGTAGAATCGCTACTTAACCCGATTAAGGACACTCATTGGAGACAATTACATGAAGCAACCCGTTCGTGTTGCCGTGACTGGCGCTGCAGGTCAAATTGGTTACAGCTTATTATTCCGTATCGCAAGCGGTGAAATGCTAGGTAAAGATCAACCTGTTATTTTACAATTGCTTGAAGTTCCAGTTGAAAAAGCACAACAAGCGCTTAAAGGCGTAATGATGGAACTTGATGACTGTGCTTTCCCTTTATTGGCTGGCATGATCGGGACTGATGATCCTAAAGTTGCATTTAAAGATGCTGACTATGCGTTATTGGTAGGTTCTCGTCCACGTGGTCCTGGTATGGAACGTGCTGACTTGTTAAAAGTTAACGGCGAAATCTTCATTGGCCAAGGTCAAGCATTAAACGAAGTTGCTAGCCGTGACGTTAAAGTATTAGTTGTAGGTAACCCTGCAAACACGAATGCTTACATTGCGATGAAATCTGCTCCAGATCTTCCAGCGAAAAACTTCACAGCAATGTTGCGTCTTGACCACAACCGTGCGTTGACTCAAGTTGCTCAAAAAGCTGGTGTTGCTGTAGCTGACATCGAAAAATTAACAGTTTGGGGTAACCACTCTCCAACTATGTATGCTGACTACCGTTTTGCAACTGCTAATGGTGAAAGCTTAAAAGACAAGATCAACGATCCAGCTTGGAACAAAGACGTATTCCTTCCAACTGTTGGTAAACGTGGTGCTGCGATTATCGAAGCGCGTGGTTTGTCTTCTGCTGCTTCTGCTGCTAACGCTGCAATCGACCATATGCGTGATTGGGCACTTGGTACAAACGGCAAATGGGTAACTATGGGCGTTCCTTCTGACGGTTCTTATGGTATTCCTGAAGGCGTTATGTTCGGTTTCCCTGTAACAACTGAAAACGGTGAATACAAAATCGTTCAAGGTTTAGAAATCGATGAATTCAGCCGTGAGCGTATCAACTTCACTCTAAACGAGCTTGAAGAAGAACGTGCAGCAATTGCTGACATGGTAAAATAATTCATCAGTTTGATGAGTTGGAAAGCACTCTCTTGTAGGGTGCTTTTTTTTATATGTGAAATTTAATCAGAACACACAAAAAACAACAAGAAAATATAGGCATAGATATGCAACTCACATCTATTGTTGTTAGATTATTGAAAAGAAGCCATGGGAGAATAACAATGTTTGAACAACAACCGACATTACAACTTTTATTTGAGCAATTGGGTTTAGAGTCTGATGAGGCAAGTATTGAAAATTTTATCAGAACGCATCAATTGCCGGCTGAACAGAAGTTACATGAGGCCTCTTTCTGGTCCCAAGGCCAAAGTGATTTTTTAAAAAGTCATTGGGAAAAAGATGATGAGTGGATTGTAGTTATTGATGAGCTGAATGAGCAATTACATGAAGATAGTGTGAAAAAATAACAAATGAAAAAGGCCTGTTATAGTTAACAGGCCTTTTTCATTAATAAGTTAGTGAGTTCTTAACTTAATTAAAGTTTTATACCATGGTTCATGACGTACCGGATTGAATATAGGATGTTCATGAAGCAACTCAAGATCACATTGAGCAGTAGATAAATATTTTGTGAGCCAATGACGAGTTAGTGCAGACTCTTGCTGTGCTGCTGACGCATAAGCCAAGAAGAAATATATATCGCCATGTTGATGATGAGCTAGAGGTTTCAAAATTTGCTGAGCAATCAGCGCAAAGCGTTTTTCCTTATTTAACTCAAAATAAAGCATATAAGCTTTAGCTAAATGCAGCGATAGGTTTAAATACAAACTCATTGGCATTTCTTCATATTCCATACGAGCTTGTTCCAGCAAAACAATGGCTTCTTGCAAGAAGTGAATTTGTTCTTGGCGAACACGGCTTAACGTAACGAGCTGCATACGTAATTCTGCACGCTCCAAAGCAAGCTCGGGCGTATTCTCAGTTAAATAGAGTTGGTCTGTTTCACCAATTCTGGACACAATCGCTTTTGTTTCAATAGACATACGCCTTCGCCTTTTTAATCAATATCTTTTATATCGGGTCCGTTTAAGAAATTTAAAGAGCTTTATTTTAAACCCAAATTGAGTTTCCGCTACGAAGCCAAGCAGTAATAGAGAGGCGCTGCTGTTTAGAAACTAAAACTTCATGAAGCAAATTGCTCTGGAATATAACTAAGCGATTAGGCTCTGGTGTGATAATGTGCCAAATATCGTTTTTATCTTGTAAGCGTAATTGGCCACCCCAGTCATCTTGCCATTGTGGGTGTAAATAATAAACGGTAGACATAATACGATCATTTTTTTGCTGAGGGTTATCTCGATGTAATGCGTAGAATTCACCCGGGTTATAACAGGCAAAATGTGCTTCTACTTCTTTAATACCTAAAAAGAAAGCTTGATTTAGATGCTGGCAAAATGAAGTTAATGTTTCTACATGCTGCTCAGCAACAGGAAGAGATTCGTTAATCCATAAAATATGATCGCTTCGGATCGTACTCACCACACCATTTTGAATACCCGCTTCTCGAAACTCATCAAAGTGGTGGCTACACTCTTTGGCAACTTGAGTATGATATTCAGCAGAATAAGCTTGGTTCACAATTGCGAAACCATGAGCATTTAAGTCATCTAAAATCTGGTCCAGATTCCAGCAGTCAGGAAGCGGTTGAGAGTGCATATAACCTCATATCGATCGTAAGAAAATCAAGCAGCCTTATTTTAGATGATCACAACCTTACGAAAGAATATTTTTTTCATGTTAAACTAATCGTTGAATTGAGGAATTAAAGTCAACATGAATTACCGTCACCATTTCCATGCGGGCAACTTTGCAGATGTTATGAAGCATGTGCTTTTGCTACAGCTTCTCAACCGTTTAAATGCTAAAGATAAACCTTATCGTTATATCGATACGCATGGAGGTGCAGGAAAATATGATCTATCTCAGGCACCTGCACAAAAGTCAGGAGAATTCCTAACAGGTATTCATCGTCTTGTACAGCTTTCTGACATGGAAAAGCGCCAAGCTCCTGAAGCCATCCAGCAATACCTAAAACTTGTAGAAGAATTACGTGCTCAAGAAGGTAAGGGAAGTTATCCGGGCTCTCCGTGGTTTGCTTTGCAAGGTATGCGTGAAATTGATAAGGCTACAATATTTGAAATGCAGCGTGATGTATTTCAGCAATTACGCCATAACATTCATGATAAACGTGCGGGCTTGCATGAGCGTGATGCATATGAAGGCTTGCTTGCCGTAATTCCACCAAAGGAAAAGCGCGGTTTAGTGATGATTGATCCGCCTTACGAATTAGAGCGTAAGGATTTCCCGCAATTGGTTGAACTTTTACAAAGCGCTTATAAAAAATGGCCAACAGGTGTCTTCGCGGTTTGGTATCCAATTAAAGATCGCGCAATGATTGAACGTTTTGAAAAGAAAATGTTTAAAACTGGAATTCGCCGTCAATTAATCTGTGAAATTTGTGTTTGGCCAGATGATACACCTGTAGGTTTGAATGGTTGTGGATTATTAGTAATTAACCCACCTTGGCAGTTCTCCGAACAAGCAGATCAAGCCCTACAATGGTTATTCCCTCACTTACGTATGCAAGAAACAGGTGGTCATGCCGCTGTACGCTGGTTAGTGGGTGAGTAATAATTAATCTAAATCAATGCACATGTTTGGAATAGAAAATAATGACAAATGCGCCTAAACCAGAGCAAGATTTAACTCATAATGAACATTCTTTTGATGGGATTACGTTCGAAGTGGTTGAAGAAGAAGATAATCCGGAAGGACAAAAAGTGAAGCGCAGAGGTATTTACCTTTGGCCTAACTTAATCACGACAGCCGCTTTGTTGTCTGGTTTCTATTCCATTATTGCAAGTATGAATGGCGAATTTGCTCAAGCGATTTATGCCATTTTTCTTGCAGCATTATTTGATGGGTTAGATGGACGCGTTGCCAGAGCTATTGGTGCCCAAAGTGCTTTTGGTGAGCAATATGACTCTTTATCAGATTTGTTAGCATTTGGTGTAGCGCCAGCAATGCTAATGTATAGCTGGAGTCTACATGACTTAGGCCGTATCGGTTTGGCATGCTGTTTTGTTTATACTGCTTGTGCCGCGTTCCGTTTAGCAAGATTTAATGTTCAGATCGGAGTGGTTGATAAGCGCTATTTTATTGGTATTGCTAGCCCACTCGCCGCGATTATCATTATTTCACTCGTATGGGTAGCTCGTGATTATCCATTCATTTTTGATTTACGCGATATTGCTATTCAAACCATTAACGCGGTCATCATGGTGGTTGTAGGACTACTTATGATTTCTAATATTAAATATTATTCATTTAAGCAAATGGATCGTAAGCGTGTTCCTTTTGTAGTTATGTTGCCAGTAGTACTGATTTTTGCGGCAATCACTTATAATATTCCAATGGGTATTTTGATTGTATCAATCATCTATGCTCTATCAGGTTTTGTTACCACACTTTTAGCTAAAAAAAATAACGAGACCATCAAAACATAAAATTAGATGAGGTTCGGTATGCCCAAGTTGATAAGTGAAAAAAATCAATTACAGCAACTGAGCCTCAACTCAAATGGGGGAGTTGTCTATCAGCCCGCCAGAGGTTTTTTTAAAGTTGTCTATCAAGGTTTAATTCTTCCTAACCTGCCTGCACCACTTCGTTACTTTAATTACATTAGTCTGATCGGACAGCCTAGAATCCCTCTTTGCTATAACGCAAATGGTATTGTGACTTCTGCAGTTGATACAGCAACTGTACTGGTTAGCAATAGCTTACATAGTGTAGGGCACTTAAAAACTTATTCCATTCGACGCCAATGTCAGCTTAATCCTAGTCGGTATCAATTCGATAAAACTGATCTTATTGAGTGGCAAATCCCAAGAGTTCAGCTTAGACGAATCGATTCTGAAATGAGTTGTGATTTAATCGTCCAAACTCCTTCCGATATTTCGAATTCATCAGCATTGCAGTGGGGAATATCTGACTATTGGTCTATTTTGTGCCACTGTGAAGGTGAGATTTTATATAAAGGTCAGAAATATGAGGTCAATGGATTAGGCCGATTTAAACATGCTCGAGCCTTACATTTACCTTTTTTATCTTTATGTTTTTATACCTGTCAAATTATTAATTTGAATGAAACCACTCAAGTCACACTTTCTCAAATAAGAAATCAGTGGAATATCATTCTATTTTCACGTTTAGATATTCAAGAACTAGGAAAGCAACCCCTCACGTTTACCGAAGATGTTAATTTCCACATTCACCGGGTTTATCCAAAAGTTGAAACACCGCATGGGCGAGAAATGTATTTACCACGAGAGTTTTCTTGGCAATGTAAAAAAAATGGAAAAGTTATTTTTGAACTCTATGGTGAAAGTCGTGGTGATTACAAATTTGGGTTAGCTGCTGGATACATAGGAAGTTTTCGTTATCAATTAAGTTGGAATGATCAATGTCTTCAAGGAGAAGGTGGATATTGTGAATACATTGATTGTCGACCTTTAAGATGGCAAGAAAAGAATCAAAACGAAAAAATGCTCGATAAGTTGCTGCTTTTACAACCGTGTTTATATAAAAAATGAATATTTTTATCATTTTTGGGTAAAAAACGACCGCTTGATATGAAATGCTATAAAAAGGGGTTGCAAAGGGAATGAGATGGTCTATAATGCACATCCATCGGCGGTGATGCAGATAGAAACTTGTTG